>JBBSOP010000178.1:0-8999 GCA_038259655.1 Chroococcales cyanobacterium | reverse complement strand
CTTTAACCACGGGATTATGTGATTACTTCGCTCCGTTATCACTGCGCTCGTAATGACGATTTAAGGGGTCTATAACGCCTGAAACCCTTTCAGATAGTACTTGTGTGTACACCGTAGCCCAAGGTGGGAGAGGAATGGAAGGGGGGTTTTTTCCAACCGTCGAACTCACGTTGGTTTAATGCCTTATTCCTTTGGGGATGGTCTTGAAAACATCTCCTTCAAAAATTCTAGATTACTGACTACTAACCACTGACCACTGACCATTGACAAAACTCTATCCACAAGGGGATAGAGTTTTTATTTCTTAAGTAAAAATATTGGTTCGCCAAGATTCAACAGTGTTTAGATATAATTACCCAAACAGCTTTGATGGATCTAAATACTGTGATTGCTATTTATCCAGGTAGCTTCGACCCGATCACCTTAGGACACCTTGACATTATCCAGCGTGGTAGTCGGCTGTTTGAGCAGGTGATCGTTGCTGTGTTGCGGAACCCCAATAAAATACCATTATTTACCGTGCAACAACGCATTGAACAGATTGGTCTAGCTGCGCGACATCTGCCCAATATAGAGGTAGATAGCTTTAACGGTCTTACCGTTAACTATGCCCAAAAGCGACAAGCAGGAGTTTTATTGCGGGGTTTACGGGCAATTTCCGATTTTGAAGTAGAGCTACAAATGGCTCATACTAATAAAACTATTTCAACTCAAATAGAAACAGTTTTTTTAGCAACATCAAATGAGTATAGTTTTTTAAGTAGTAGTGTGGTAAAAGAGATTGCAAGGTTTGGTGGTTCTGTCGATCATCTTGTTCCCCCACACGTTGCCCTAGATATATACAAATGCTACAACCACAACTCTCCAACGGAGAATCCAATCACAACGGAAGCTACCCTCCCCCTCAAGAATATCCCAACGGATCTGGAAGCGTAGATATTCAGCAGGAACTCAACCGTCTTGAGGAGTTGATTCTGTATGGTCTGCGGATTCCACTAACGGGACGCACGCTCATAGACGAAGAAAGACTGTTGGAACAGCTTGATTTTATCAGGCTTTCTTTACCTTCAGTCTTTCAAGAAGCAGCAGTGATGGTAGAACAAAAACAAGAAGTATTACTAGAAGCAGAAGAGTATGGGCAGCAAATTGTTGATGCAGCCCAAGCCAAAAGAGCGCAAATTCTAGCTGAAAGCGATATTATTCGACAGGCAGAACGGGAAGCTGAACAACTACGGCAACAGGTGCAACAAGAATGTGAGGCGATGATGCAAGAAACCCTCACCGAAGTTGATCTTAAGCGGCGTGCTTGCCAACAAGAGTTAGAAGAAATGCGAAAAACTGCGATCGCCCAGGCTCAAGAAATTGAAAATGGCGCTGATGAATACGCTGATAGTGTCCTCGAAGGTATCGAACGAGATCTCGAAGATATGTTGCGAATTATCACCAACGGACGGCAACAACTGCGACAAGATACAGCTTCACAGCGTTCACCTAAGAGGAGATGAGCAGGGGAGCATACTTCGACTGCGCGGTAGTTGAGCGTAGTCGAAATCAAATAAGACTAATTGTATATGACCCAACAAATGAGGTAATCGTACAGTGGATAAAGTAGCAAAATATCGAGAGTATATTCAAACATTGTTGACTCGTTACGCCAGTAGTGATGCTTCTGATGAAAACGTAGAAGTCCAACTAATTTTAGACACTGAGCGAGATCATTATCAATGGATGAATGTTGGTTGGCAACAGCTTAATCGTGTTTATCGATCTGTAATGCATTTCGACATCAAAGATGGAAAAATTTGGCTTCAGCATAATTTAGCAGACCAAAATCCCGCAGAAGAATTAGTTTCTATGGGAGTGCCAAGGGAAGATATTGTGCTAGGATTGCAGCCTCCTTACAAAAGACAGTTTACGGAATATGGTGTTGCTTGATGTGCTTGCTCATTTATCTTTCAATCTATAGATAGGGATTTTAAGGTTTTTCAATGTAAACAGTTAACGGTAAAGCTTTTCTCTTTTGCTAACACCTATCAATTGATGCAATTTACCGCCTAACTATAATGTGTAAGTGAAATCGTTCACCAACATACCAGGAACTAAACTACCTCCAAGTTGGCGGCCTTCATAAGTTCCTACTTCGGGGATAAATTCTCGAAAAGTGGTCAAATCAACGAGATTTTCTCCCCAGAAGCGATAGAGGCTTTCGTCAAAGCGTAAGTTTTCGATGGGAGCAATTATTTCGCCGTTTTCTACCCAAAAACACGCATAACGGGTCATACCTGTAATTCTACCAGTCGGGCGATCGCTCCAATTCAAGTAATGCAAATTTGATACATATAATCCTGTATCTAAGCTTGACATAATCTGATCAGATGTTAAATTCCCTGGACTCACTTCCGGCGTACGTAAAGTTTCTGAGATATTAGCACCATTAGCAATTTTGTCATATTCTTTAGCAGTGCGAGAATTTATTAAAGTATTTACTAATATGCCTTGTTCTATTACAGATAACTCTAATGCTGCCATTTCTCCTAATTCATTAAATCGCGGTACTAACCCTCTTTGAAAGTTTTCTTTTAAGCTAAATGCTAGAGAAAGCTGTTTTTCTTGACGTGCTAAAGCAGCCAATGCACTATTTCCTTGTTGGATATCTGCTTCACTGATAGCTGCCCAAGAAAGCATCATTAATAAGTCAGCAACAGCAGCAGGGGCAAAATAAGTTTTGTAATGACCTCGTGGTAATT
Organism: Chroococcales cyanobacterium; assembly: GCA_038259655.1. Classification (GTDB taxonomy): domain Bacteria; phylum Cyanobacteriota; class Cyanobacteriia; order Cyanobacteriales; family Nostocaceae; genus Halotia. The sequence continues at coordinate 6,252 of JBBSOP010000178.1, read as the reverse complement.
CTTGAGGAGTTTGAGAAAGTAATTTTAATTGTTCTTTTGCTTGGTTTATTTGGGCTATATAAGCCTGTTGATTCCAATCAATTCCTGCAAAATTACCTTTTAAAGCTTGTCCTGATGTCGTAAATAAAGAATAATCTAAAGTAAAAGAATCTGTCGCAAACCAATGTTTTTGACCGCTAGAATCAGCATAAGCTTTAATTACTGATCCTCCGGCATATATACCAGTAAAATCTAAATCTGTAACTAATTCCAGTACTGTTGGTACTACTGCTTCTGCTGCTAACAATTTCCCCGAATGTATTTCCCGACTCGTAAGAGTTCCTGATGGTACAACTAGATAGGGATCAATTGGTAAAAGCAAAAGTTCATCACGCAGTTCTTGTAAAGCTTTATATGCTATTTGCCAGTCTAAATCCCAGTTTCCAGTGAAAGGAAATTGCCGAAAACTGCTGCGCTGATCTTCCATCAAATTCAGTTCAATCCAACCATCAGTAACACAACCAGTTTGTCGCACTTTGGCATGATTAAAACGAGTAAATTGGCTGCACTCACTGCTGAGTTTTATAGTGAATTGCTCAGTTACTGTTTTTTTGATTAACAGAGTTTCAATAAGTTGATTAAAGCTAACTTCTAAAGTCGATAATTCATCAATTTTCATATTTATAATGCTTCTTGGTTATGTGCAATACACTCCAGTAGGCTTAGATCCCCGACTTCTTTAAGAAGTCGGGGATCTTGTTGTTTTCAACCGCCTCCGCCAAAAACTTCGACATCAGCAAATACACAAACAGGTGAACCATGTCCTACACAAATAGCCTGATTTGGTTCACCTTTGCCACAGTAAGGAGTGCCATACATTTGCCAATTGGAGGCATCGCCGACTTGAATGAGGCTGTGCCAAAACTCTGGGGTTGTAGCTCGATAATTGGGATTGCGGAGGGTTTTAGTAAGTTTACCGTTTTCAATTAATTGGGCATACTCACAACCAAACTGAAATTTGTAACGGCGATCGTCAATTGACCAAGACCGATTAGACTCCATATAAACGCCGTGTTCGATGTTGGCGATTATTTCCGCAAAAGTGGCGTTTCCTGGCTCTAAATTTAAGTTCGCCATGCGGTCTATTGCGGGGCGATTCCATGAGCAAGCACGGGCGCAAGCTACCCCTGGTACATCTGCTCTGGCTTGACTTTCTAGGCTGCCTAAACCCCGCTGAAGTACCCCTGCTTTGATTACATACTCTTTGGTGGCTACAGCGCCGGTATCATCAAAAGCGTAGCTGGCAAATTCACCCGGTACGGTGGGGTCAAAGGTAATGTTCATTAATGGCGAACCATATACTAGTTTGCCAAAATCAGTTTTATTCACAAAGCTGCCACCGGCGTAGTTGCGCTCATCCCCTAAAATTCGGTCAATTTCTAAGGGATGACCGACACTTTCATGGATTTGCAGCATCATTTGGTCTGGGGCTAACACTAAGTTAGTGCGTGTAGTTGGGCATTCTGGGGCAGTCAATAATTCTATTGCTTGTTCGCCAATTTGCTCTACTTGATGCCATAAATTATCTAGGTTTAAAAGTTCCCATCCGCCTTGATAACAGTTGGCTTGCGAGCCATTATGAGTGCGTTGCTGGACAATTCCCGCATCTTGGGCAATAACACCGTAATGGGTTCCCAAAGATATAATTTTTTGATAAACTTCTGAGCCGTTGCTGCTGACAAACCAAGTTTCTCTTTCAGTAGTACTGGCACTGGCGGTGGTTTGGACAATTTTGTCGTTAACTTTCAGTGTCTTGCATACCCGAACCAGTAAATCATTGATTTCTCCAGGACTGAGAGCCTCGAATGGCTCTAAAAATGGAGAGCTATATTCACCAACAACTTTAGGGCGCTCACTTTCACCAAAAGGATGTATCCACCACTCACTGGCTGCTAGGGCTTGTTTATAAGCTGTTTGGGCTGCGGCTTGCAAAGATGACAATTCTAGAGAATTGGTGGCTGCATAACCTAGACAGCCATTAACCAAAACTTCCAGCATCGCTCCGACACTGGAGGCTTTGCCGTTGGCTTGGGGTAAGCCGTCTCGGACATAACGAGTAGTAGCATTTTCCTGGACGGCTCTGATACCAATCCAATCAGCAGGAATATTAAAAGTAGCGATCGCTTTTGTTAGTTCAGACCACATAATTTATATAAATAGGGCATCTCTTTGGGAATTAAAAATTAAAAATTAAAGATTAAAAATTAAATCGAATCAATTCTTAATTTTTAATTGAGCGAAGCATAGGGCATGGGAGAAGTGGGCATTGGGCATGGAGCATGGTTATTTAATTTTCTGGTAATTTAGACCCACCCGCGGATAGTTTATTAGAATCTGGTAGTTGTTGATTATCTGAATTTCTTGGTAATTCGTAAATAGTAGCTTTATCTTCAGCCAAGAGTTTCGGGCGCAAATAAAGATTTTCTAAAACTACAGCTACACCGGCAACCCAAGGTGGGACAATTACCGCGCCGATAATGCCTAAAACTTGTGTTCCTCCTAGTACGGCTAAAAGTTGATACAACGGATGAACTCGGACTGAAGAACCTACTAGTAACGGATCAAGAACGTAACTTTCGAGATTTTGGATAATCACAAATAACAACAATACCCAAAGAAAAGTCAATCCCCCTTCAGGAATAGCCACAATCAAAGCTGGAACTGCACCCAGTATTGGCCCGACAAAGGGAATTAAATTTGTAAACCCAGCAATTACACCCAGTGCTAAGGCAAACTCTGACAGTCCTAAAAGACTCAAACTTAAAGTAATGACAGAACCTAAAATAGCCGAAACTAAAACTCGACCTTGAACGTAACCACCCATACGTCGAGAAATGGGTACAACTTGATCTGCAAGGCGTTCGTCCCAAGGTTTAGGAAACAGTTTTACAAATCCTTGAACTAAATTTTTGCTACCACCAACCATGTAGCCGGAAATGACTAAAGCTAAAATCAGATTGACCACGCTGCCTAAAATACCACGAGTCAAGCCGAAAGAGCGCACGAGTAACTGTTGACTAGAACGAAATAACCAATTGGTCAATGCTTGAATATCAAAGAACTGCTCTATTGTTTCTATCTGAGTAACTCCCATTCGTAGGGCTAAATTTTCAACCCCTGTTCGCAAGTTATCTAAATAAATTGGCAGTCTACTACCCAAGCGCTGAATTTGCTCAGAAACAGATGGACCAATGATCAGACCTGCGCCAATTAATCCAGCAATCAGGCTAATATATACCACAATTACACCTAGCCAACGGGGTAAGCGCAATTTTTCGGCAGCGTTGACGATAGGCGCGATCGCAGCTGCTAACACTACCGCAATCATAAAAGTTACAAACAGACTCCGCAATTGCCACAGCAATATGGACAAAAAGACAGTGGCAACAATTAGCAGAAGGTTAAATAAAGAAACAGTTTGACGTTTTTGTGACATAGGGCATGGGGCATGGGGCATGGGGCATGGGAAAATTCTTGCTCTTCTGCGCCTTTGCAACTTTATTAATTTAGTGCTTAACTGAGACTAATTGCGATGCCATCTAGTGCCATCACGGCTATCTATTAAGGTAATTCCTTGTGCTAGGAGTTCATCACGGATGCGATCGCTTTCGGCAAAATTCTTGGCTTGGCGTGCTTGTTGCCTTTGGTAAATTTTTGCTTCAATTTCGGCATCACTTAAACCTCCAGTGGGAGAAGTTGATAATTCTAGCTTGGCTTCTAAGCCTAAGACTTCAGCCAAAGTGACTAGTGTTTGCCACTGTTTTTTTAATTCTTCTGCTGGTGTTGCGGTTTTTCCTTGATGCACTATGATGTTTCCCTCGCGGCGGAGTTCTTTGGCTAATTCAAATAACACAGTTAACCCACCAGGAAAATTAAAGTCATCATTGACAGATGCTGTAAAACGTGCAGCAGTTTCCGGGATTAATGAGGCAGTTTCTTCTCCCCATCCTAATTGTTCTCCGTATTGAGAGCCAAAAAGTAAACCTTCTTTGAGGGTGTGCCAAGCGTTTGTTTTGTCGGCGATCGCTTCATCGGTAAAATCAATTGGTGTGCGATATTGTGCCATTAGTACAAGCAACCGTACCGCCATTGGGTCAACTCCTCGATCTAGCAAGTCCCGAATGGTGGTAAAATTACCCAAAGATTTAGACATTTTCTCACCATCAACCTTTACCATGCCGTTATGCATCCAGTAACGCGCTAGGGGTTTGCCGGTGACAGCTTCTGATTGAGCAATTTCATTTTCATGGTGAGGAAAAATTAAGTCTTCACCACCAGTATGAATATCAATAGTTTCGCCTAAGCGATCGCGCACCATCGCCGAACATTCAATATGCCAACCTGGACGGCCTTGACCCCAAGGTGATTCCCAAGCGGGTTCTCCTGGTTTGGCAGCTTTCCACAAAGCAAAATCAAAAGGATCTTTCTTTTTTTGATATTCTGGATCTTGTACTTGCACGCGATCGCTTCCGCCAGCTTGCAAATCTGCTAATTTTTGTCTGGAAAGTTTGCCATACTCCGAAAATTGCCGAACTGCATAATAAACATCGCCATCGGCGGGGTAAGCAAAGCCTTTGTTTTCCAACTCATGAATTAACCGCTGAATACCGTTCATAGTGTGGGTAGCACGGGGATATTCATCAGCTTCTTTAATTCCTAACCGTGCCATATCCTCAAAATATGCTTTGATAAAGCGATCGGCTACTTCTTCCATTGAAGAATGTTCTTGCCGCGATCGATTGAGAATTTTGTCATCAATATCGGTAAAATTTTGGACATAACGGACTTCATAGCCGATAAATTGGAGATATCGACGTACTACATCCCAAACAATACAAGCTCTGGCATGACCCAAATGACAAAAGTCATATACCGTCACGCCGCAGTAATACATCTTAACCTTGCCTGGTTCGACTGTTGTAAACGGTTCCTGACGACGAGTGAGGGTATTGTAAAGAGTTAGGGTCATAACAGAGTAATTATGAAATATCGAGAGATACGTAATAATAAAGTAAAGCAGCTGTGAGGACAGTCCAGCATCCCTATGCTAGTGTTTTCTGGACTATCTGCGCTACCTTTTTACAGTGAACAGTAAACAGTTATCGGAAATATTGCGTCTAAGTTTCCTACCAACCCCTGATAACTGATAACTGATAACTGATAACTGAGTTTTTGATAACTGATAACTGATTTTTTGATAACAGCGCTATGCAATCAGCCATTACTCCCGAATCTCAAGCAATGGATGCGCCCAAACAAGGAATGCCAGTAACGATTATTACTGGATTTCTCGGTAGTGGCAAGACGACTTTACTTAATCATATTCTTACTAATCAACAGGGGCTAAAAACCGCTGTTTTAGTCAATGAATTTGGCGAAATTGGCATCGACAATGAATTAATAGTTTCCACCGAAGAAAATATGGTGGAACTTAATAACGGTTGTATTTGTTGCACTATTAATACTGATTTAGTAGATGCCGTTTACAAGGTTTTAGAACGCCAAGAAAATCTCGATTATTTAGTCGTAGAAACCACAGGACTGGCTGACCCTCTACCTGTCGCCCTGACATTTCTAGGTACAGAATTACGAGATTTAACTCGTCTAGATTCAATCATCACTGTAGTAGATGCAGCCAATTACAGCTTAGATTTATTTAATTCTGAGGCAGCCCACAGTCAAATTGCCTACGGTGATATTATTCTGCTGAACAAGACAGATTTAGTTGATGAAGCCGCTTTGACTGAGTTAGAAAGGAAAATTTGCGAAGTCAAAGAAGATGCGAGAATTATTCGCACCACGCGATCGCAAGTACCACTGCCATTAATTCTCAGTGTGGGTCTGTTCGAGTCTGATAAATATTTTGACACCGTTGATGAGCATGACCACGATGATCATGATCACCACGATCACGATCATTCCACATGTGGTCACGATCACCATGATCACGATCACCATGATCATGACCACCATGAACACCACCATGAACACCACCATCATTCTGATCACTTAGAAAATGATGGTTTTACTTCTATATCCTTCGAGAGTGACAAGCCTTTGGCAATCAGGAAATTTCAATATTTCTTAGATAATCAGTTACCCTCAAATATTTTCCGTGCCAAGGGAATTATGTGGTTTGATGAAAGTCCCAAACGTCATATTTTCCACTTGTGCGGCAAACGCTTTACCTTAGATGATGATGAATGGAAAGGT
>JBBSOP010000177.1:0-9023 GCA_038259655.1 Chroococcales cyanobacterium | reverse complement strand
TTGGCGGAAGCCCCTCGCCAACAGAAACGTCGCCTTCATCATGATCCAATTAGCGCAATACAAGCTTTGGTCAATGAGCATATAGAACTTCGCACTCTACTTGAGTCTCAAGCTCTTTCATACCAATTAGACAGCTAGGGCACTCAAGGCAACTTGGCAGATGATTTCATTGTGTTTACCCCAACTAATGGGTTTAGTGGCAGTACCAAGTTTAACTACACCATCAGCGATGGTAGTTTGACTAGTACTGCTAGCGTTGCGATCGCTGTTGGTGCTAACATCACTGGCACTAACGGGAACGATACTATTTCTGGGACTCCAGGCGATGACAAAATCTGTGGTGGCAATGGTAACGATACCATCTATGGCGGTAAGGGTAACGACATCCTCACAGGTGGCAATGGTAAAGATAAATTTATTTTTGCCTCTAAGGAAGGTACTGATACCGTTACCGACTTCCGCAAGGGTACTGACTTGATTGGATTGTCTGGTGGCTTAACTTTTGGTCAACTTAGTTTTTGTGGTAACAATATTTTAGTGAGTTCTACCCAGGAAATCCTGGCAAAACTGACGGGAATTAATACCAACACTTTAATTGCTTCTGATTTTATTATCGTCTAATCAATTTAATTAGAGACGTTGCGTTGCAGTGCAATGTCTCTAAAAAATATCAAACTTTCGATAGTAGCTAAGATTAGCCCTTTTAAGATGACTTATAAAATATCTACTAGACTAACTGCTTAATCTTCTAGCGATTTTGTTGGTACTTCGATCGCTTTAACATCAATTGTGCCATCTGGTGTGAAGCGCTGAAAATGTCCCTGTTGTACTGAAAGTTGCTCTCCACAGTTAGGACACTGCAACTGAGTATTATTTAAACCTGTAAATTCATAATCACACACGGGACATTGATCACCAACTAAGTTACGTTGCAGCCACCAACGAAACCCAAAAAAAGCCACAACGGGTGCTAACAATAGCAATCCAAAAAGAATCAACAACGAATTTACTAACCAGCCCAAGCCTACTGATGCCAGTAACCAAGCTACTCCTAACAAAACTAGCCAAGGGCGAAGATTCACAAGACTTAATTGTAAAGATTTAAGACCCATTTTTTAAATGTCATGCTGCTTTCTCTAGGATAGCGAGTTTAGCCCAGAGTCAAAAGTTAATAGTCAAAAACTTAGGATTATCGACTAAAAACTCAGGATGACAGTAGTTCTTGTAATCGCTGTTGGAAGGCATCTTTACCAAAAAGAGCGATCGCTTGCTCTCTTAACCATTCTCCATCACAGCGTTGATCATCTCCTTTGAGGATTTCTATACAAGCTGCTGTTACCGCCTCAGGATTGCGATGGGGTACTCGCCACCCCAGTTTACCATCCTGCAAGGGGTCAGATGATCCATCATCGTCACCAGATAATACTGGCAAACCACAAGCCATCGCCTCTAGATAAACAATACCAAAGCCTTCTTGAGAAGGCATAATATAGGCATCGGCAAGGTGGTAATGTGACATTAATTCTTCTGTAGGTATAAAACCTGCAAACACCACGCGATCGCTCACACCTAAATATTCTGCTAACTGAGCTAATCTTGGTTGGTCATCACCACGACCTATTACCAAATATTTCACTTCTGGGAAAATCTGCGCGATTTGTGGTAAAGCGCGAATTGTGACATCTACACCTTTATAAATATCTCCTGACCATAGACGCGCTACAGTCATTATTACTTTATTCCCTGTTAAATTATACTTTTCAACTAAGGCTGGTTGCTTAGAACCAGGAGTAAATTGCTCACCATCAATCGCACAAGGAAGCATTTTGATTTTATGAGGATCTAAATTGTTAGTAGCACAGGCGCGATCGCGGCTATAGCGACTAATTGTCCAAATTCCGGTTGCTGAGGCGAGGGCGCGGCGTTCCTGATTTTTAAGTGGTTCCCAAACTTCTTTACCATAAGTTAGAACTGTGTAGGGAATACCAAACGGTTGGCAAAGATTTTGGATCAGTACTGCTAAGTTAATATGACCACAAAAAACATGTTGGGGGCGTTTGTGTAACAGATACTTCAGCAGAGTTACCCCCATTTTGACTCTCCCTATTTGGGGGGACTGATTTTGGAAGTAATGAAATTTTAAATTATCGGACTCAAAAGGATTTGAGCATTTAAAAGTATCGCGTAGCAAAAATACGTCTGCTTGATAGCCTGTATTCAACCCCAAATAACTATGAAAAATATCTTTTACATAAGATTGAATCCCGCCTTCGTGTGTAAAAATCTCTAAAAAAACGAAGACATGATGAGCTTGTTTGCCAGATTTTTTGCTTATATCTAGTTTTTCTCCCACTGTATCAATTAGCATTTATATCTTTACTTTCCTAGAGAGGATGTAGCAGTGGGTGCGGTTGTAGCATTTTGCGATCGCTTCATATCTGTTTTTACCATTTTCTCTAAAAGTTCCTCAAAACTAACTTGAGGTTCCCTCCCAGATGTTTTTCAACTTTTAGCACTGCTGCCAAATCCTAGCAAAGTATTAACTGCAACTCGTATGCTGACTTTACTAGATTGAGTATTTTTTTTTATACCAAAACTTTGATCAAAAATCAGAGTTAAGCTGCGCCCCGCTTCTCTTTTCTATAAGAGGTTGTGCCAATGGACGCTACAAGAACGCGGACAAAAATGGCATTAGTAACTCTTCGCCATACTTTGCTCAATTAAAAATGAAATCAATCCAATTTTTAATTTTTAATTTTTAATTTTTAATTCCCTTGACCTTCATTGGCATATTTGACGATCAAAAGACAATTTCTACCATCTGTACTGCGTTCGTAAACAACATGGTCAGCCAAACGCCGCAACAAAAACCATCCGTAACCTCCTACTTGCAGAGTACCTGGTTCTGGTTCTGCGATCGCATCGGGGTCAAAAGGTTTTCCATGATCCCAAATTCTCATTTCTAGTTTGTTGATCCACAAACTAACTTGAATTTCTATGGTTGTTTCGGGTGGTAAAGCACGATGAGCATGACGAACCGCGTTAGTAAAGCCCTCTGCTAATGCTAAATTGAGGCGATAAAGTTGGCCTTCTGACCAGCCCAGTTGAGACACATGTTGCAGACAAAATTGATCAAACCATTGTTGCACTTTGTTTAAGAGCTTTAGGTCGCTCTTAACTGTCAGATGGTCTCGCTTCACCATGCTAAGCATTGACCGTGACTTGAATATAAGATAAGTAAAAATGCTAGAATTTTTCGTCGTGATAGCGATTTAAAATTTTGTAACCGCTTTTGCATTCAAAACTCAAAATTAAAGAAGTAGCCTGGATTATTAAAATTGACGCTTGTGGATTTGTTCAAGAGTATATCAAAGAAGCTAAAAAACGACGACTGCCGCAGTTCTTCACTTCGTGACATACTCTGGAAACTTACAAGCGTCAAAATTTTTGGCGGTGACTAATTTAGAACAATCCCAAGGTCAAAGACTTATCCAATGGGAGAGCAGCACCAATACCCAACCACAAAGTAACGAGAGTACCAAAAAGGAACACTGTAGTCGCTACTGGACGACGGAAGGGATTTTGGAACTTATTAACGTTCTCAATGAAGGGAACGAGAATTAATCCCAAAGGTACAGATGCCATTGCTAACACTCCTAAGAGTTTGTTAGGAAGCGATCTCAAAATCTGGAAGACTGGATATAAGTACCACTCTGGCAAAATTTCCAATGGTGTAGCAAAAGGATTCGCTGGTTCGCCTGTCATTGCCGGATCTAGCACAGCTAGAGCCACAATACAAGCAAACGAACCCATGATTACAATTGGAAACACGTACAGTAGATCATTAGGCCAAGCGGGTTCACCATAGTAGTTGTGACCCATGCCTTGAGCTAGCTTGGCTCTTAATTTAGGATCGCTCAGATCGGGTTTTTTCTGTGTTGACATTTTTTAACACGCTCTCCTGCTTAATTCAATTAAAGCATTTGTGAAAGCCATCAGCTATAAGCAAACCTTACATGCGGTCAGCCACCTGAAGGGCGGCTCCAGCTTTCAGTTACCAATACAAGTGTTTGTTCTTTTTGTAACTTCTGACAAATTTCCATAAGTTTAAAACAAACGACTTGATCTGAAAACTAACTGCCGTTGCCTTTTTGCATATTGGCTCATTTAGATTACAAAGGACCGGAAATACCTTGCTTGCGGATCATCAAGAAGTGGAACAACATAAAGACCGCAATTAGCCAAGGTAGTACAAATGTGTGAGCGCTGTAGTAGCGAGTTAGTGTTGCTTGACCAACACTAGAACCGCCACGCAGGAGGTCTGAAATTAAAACGCCAACTACGGGAATTGCTTCGGGTACGCCGCTAACAATTTTTACAGCCCAGTAGCCTACTTGATCCCAAGGTAAGGAATAGCCTGTTACTCCAAAGGAAACAGTGATCACAGCCAGGATAACGCCACTGACCCAAGTCAATTCGCGGGGCTTTTTAAAACCACCTGTGAGGTATATCCGGAAGACGTGCAGAATCATCATCAATACCATCATGCTGGCAGACCAGCGGTGGATGGAACGAATTAGCCAGCCGAAGTTTACATCATTCATGATGTACTGCACTGAGGTGTAAGCTTCAGCAACTGTTGGTCTGTAGTAGAATGTCATCGCAAATCCAGTAGCGAACTGGATGAGAAAACAAACCAGGGTAATGCCACCTAGACAGTAAAAAATATTGACGTGGGGAGGTACATACTTGCTAGTGACATCTTCAGCAAGTGCTTCAATTTCTAAGCGTTCCTCAAACCAGTCGTAAACATTGGCCATAAAATCTCAAGTTCCTAAAAATCGGTTGCGGTTGATCAATCTCCCAATTAACTTTGGGATTTTCACAAAGAGCAGTTGGTTTGTTTGCTTTTGAGCTTTCAGAGTGGTAAGAATTTAAAAAAACTTAATACTCTGCAAATATGAAATATATTGCGTTCTCTTCGCAACCCAACACCAAAATGGTGGACACAAAGTAGATCTTATCGTTTGTTGAGTGCTATGCATGAGCATCAGTGCTTTAACAAGTTGATGAGAACAATGCACCACTTCTATAAAAAAAGTAACATAATCGAGAGATAGATTTCATCAACAACAAGGTAATTGGTCAGTTCTAAACAGTTTGGGTTGAGGTGGAATTGGAAATGGGGTTCATGCACAAACAGGTTTTTCGGTTAGGTTTTTCAGTACTAATAGCTTTTTGCTTGGCGCTGGGTTTACTCATCCAACCAGCAGCAGCATTGACGGGCGAACAGAAACTAGTTTCAGAAGTTTGGCGAATTGTGAATCGCTCTTATCTGGATGAGACATTTAATCATCAAAACTGGTCGGCAGTGCGGCTAAAGGCTCTAGAAAAGCCGCTTAACGACCAAAAAGCGACTTATGCGGCGATTCAGAAGATGCTTAAAAGCCTTGATGATCCTTTTACGCGTTTTTTAGACCCAGAACAGTACCGTAGTTTGCAGGTTAATACTTCTGGAGAATTAACTGGGGTTGGTTTGCAAATAGCCCTAGAACCTCAAACAGGAACATTACAAGTAGTAACTCCTATAGAGGGTTCACCAGCAGATCAAGCAGGAATTAGACCGCGCGATCGCATTCTCCAAATTGAAGGCATTTCTACAGAAAACCTCACCCTCGACGAAGCAGCAGCCAGAATGCGCGGGTCTATTGGTAGTTTAGTCACACTTTTGATTGAACGAGAGGGAGAGGGACAAATTGAAGTTAAAATAGTACGCGATCGCATTGCCTTAAACCCTGTTGTGGCAGATTTGCGCCTTTCTCCCCAGGGTACGCCCATTGGCTACCTGCGCTTAACTCAATTTAATGCTAACGCCTCAATGGAATTGGCACACGCTATTTCTAGCCTAGAAAAAAAAGGCGCTGCTGCCTATATTTTAGATTTGCGAAATAATCCTGGTGGACTTTTGCAATCAGGAATTGAAATTGCTCGTTTGTGGTTAAATTCTGGCACTGTAGTTTACACCGTCAATCGCCAAGGCATTCAAGGTAGCTTTGAATCATTTGGGCCAGCTTTGACAGATGATCCTTTAGTGATTTTAGTCAATCAAGGAACTGCTAGCGCAAGTGAGATTCTTGCAGGTGCATTACAAGATAATCATCGTGCCAAGTTGGTAGGTGAAACTACTTTTGGTAAAGGCTTAATTCAGTCATTGTTTGAATTATCAGATGGTTCTGGATTGGCAGTAACGATTGCTAAGTATGAAACTCCTCTGCACCGAGATATTAACAAATTAGGTATTAAACCAGATACAGTAATTACTCAAGAGCCAATCAGGCGCGAACAAATTGCTACAGCAGCAGATCTACAATATCAAGCAGCATTAGAGCTATTGAATCACAATTCCGTAATGGCGGGAGTGGGGAAGTAGGGAAGCAGCACTTCTCTACGAGAGGCTTCGCCCTAAGCGTAGCTATGCCGTAGGCTTTACGGCTACGCTCAGTGACCGGGATCAGAGGAGCAAGAATTTTCTTTCCTATGCCCTATGCCCTATGCCCTATAAATTTAAGTTAGTGAGGCGCTGGTAAGCATTATCTATTACACGTTTGCCTCTAAGAAACCCCGTGTTAGCCCCAGGACAAATGTATTGGAGAGTCTCTGGCGAATAACGTTCTAGTAAAAACTGGAGACTCTTAATTTGTCGTGGCCAGTGGAAAGTTTTAGCTGTACGTAATATTACTGGTTCTCCCTGCTGGTTAGGAACTAAATGGCGGCCAGAAAATAGTACACCTCCAAAGTCACTGAAATATAGGCAAGATGAACCAGGAGAATAACCAGGTGTCCAAATTACTTGTGATGTTGCAGTAAAATTAAGATCTTGGGCAAAAGTAGTTAAGGTTAATCCTGGCAATAAGTAGGCTTCTTGCTCTTGAATTAGAACTTCGCAACCCCAGATTTTTTGAATTTCTGTTGTTTTACCAATAGCACCTCGATGAGTGAGGAATAACCAACGCACACCCCCATGCGATCGCAAAAAATCTTGATTTGTTTGGTCTAGGGCAGGGCAATCTATAAGAACATTGCCTTCGTTTCTTACAATGAAGTAAGATGTTCCTCCTAATGTGTCCCGATTTGGTGGAAAGGCAAAGATGCTGTCTAGCACAGCCCGCGGTGGTTTAACTGGATGATTCGGCGGTTGAGGTAAGGGACACATGAGCAAAAAACCAAAATTGAGGAGTTATAAAAAATCTAGTTACAGAGTTGAACTTCTTAAGAATTTACATTTGAAAGTTAGCAACTACTGTTAACTATTGCGGCAAAAATTGGGGTTGAGATTCTGCCTGGTAGTCAGAGGTGTGGTGCTGGTACTACTGGGAGGACGTTTTTTCAAAATTACTGAAGATCACATGACATTTTGGTTTCTCCTTCTATTGGGACTTGCTACTTATCTGATGGTGCAGCGTAGCGTCGCTAACATCACCCGGACTCCTGTCTGGTTGTTATGGCTAGTGTTAATGACACCAGCATTGCTATTAAGCGGGTGGACGTTAATGTATGGGGTGAAGCAACCTCCGCCACCATCACTAATTATCTGGCCTTCACTTATCTGTCTTTTGTTATACTGGCTATTGTTTCAATGGGGGCGTAGAACACCAAAAGATACGCAAACTGAACCCCAATCTCCAGAATCACAATCGGCTATCCATCCTATCGCAGAACCAGTACCAGTGCGTCCCATTGAACCAACGGAAGAAACTCAACTGCGAAATTGCTTTTCTTGGTCTGTATATTACATCCATAACATTGAATACAGACCCCAAGCTGTGATTTGCCGAGGTCAGTTAAGAACGACACCCGGCAAAGCTTATCAACAGATTAAAGCAAATATTGAAGCAGAATTTGGCGATCGCTTCTTGGTAATTTTTCAAGAAGGTCTCAATGGTAAACCCTTCTTTGTGCTTGTTCCCAACACTCAAGCAGCCAAAGCAGAAAATTCCAGCAAACCAGAAAAGTTAACTCGGCCAGGATTAGCATTATTACTACTAGTAGCGACTTTATTAACTACTACCCTAGTGGGAGCGAAAACTGCTGGTGTTGATCCAACGACACTGCAATCTGATCCAACTCTATTTTTAAAAGGATTACCCTATGCTTTAGGGTTGATGACTATTTTAGGCATCCACGAACTTGGCCATTATTTAACAGCTAAATTCTACAAAATTCGCTCGACTCTGCCTTACTTTATTCCCATGCCTTTTTTCTTGGGAACCTTTGGCGCATTTATTCAGATGCGGAGTCCAATTCCTAACCGCAAAGCTTTATTTGACGTTAGCATTGCTGGACCAATTGCAGGTTTTATCGCTACTTTACCTTTACTGATATGGGGTTTAGCTAATTCTGAAGTGGTTCCCCTGACTGAAAAAACAGGACTATTGAACCCCGATGCACTCAATCCCAAATATTCAATTTTATTGGCGTTGCTCTCCAAGTTAGCATTAGGAAGTCAGCTAACAGCAAAATCAGCTATTCATCTGCATCCTATAGCCGTGGCTGGATTTTTAGGACTAATTGTCACCGCATTAAATTTGATGCCTGTAGGTCAATTAGATGGGGGTCACATTGTTCATGCAATGTTTGGTCAACGCACTGCAATAATTATTGGGCAAATTTCACGCTTGTTACTGCTATTACTTTCTCTAATCCAGCCAGAATTTTTTGTGTGGGCGATTATCTTATTATTTATCCCCTTGATTGATGAACCTGCCTTAAATGATGTCACTGAACTAAATAACGGACGTGACGTTTTGGGATTGATCGCAATGGCTTTATTAGTGATGATTGTGCTGCCATTACCCCAGGCGATCGCTCGTTTGTTACAAATTTAAATGTTTATAACTTTCTTGTGTCACTCTAGGCACAGGAAAATAGGGAAACTTCCTTGGTATTCTCTGCGAGACGCTGCGCTTCGCTGTACGCTTAAAGCTATAGCGACTTTTTTTATACCTATAACTAACTAGCTACAC
>JBBSOP010000176.1:0-9037 GCA_038259655.1 Chroococcales cyanobacterium | reverse complement strand
GTAGATTAATTCATTCTTTTAAGCCAGTTACGCCAATACTACTATTTCTAAATGGGGCAGAAACTGGAAAATTATTTTTTGGCTATTATACCTGAGAGACAGAATAGAATTATCTAAGTCAGATTATCTTTGATATCTAACTGGTGCGATCGCTCACCATATTTGCCACTGCGGCGCGATAAGATTCTAAAACAATAGTCGTACTAAAGGTCTAAATGGCAGAAACACTATTCTTTAACGCTCTGCGGGAAGCCATTGATGAAGAAATGGCGCGTGATTCGAGTGTATTCGTTCTTGGTGAAGACGTAGGACACTATGGCGGTTCCTACAAAGTTACCAAAGACCTATACCAAAAGTATGGCGAACTCCGAGTTCTAGACACTCCTATCGCAGAAAATAGCTTTACAGGCATGGCAGTAGGAGCCGCCATGACTGGGTTGCGACCGATAATTGAAGGCATGAACATGGGCTTTTTGCTGCTTGCCTTTAACCAAATATCTAATAATGCCGGCATGTTGCGTTATACTTCCGGCGGTAATTTTAAAATTCCGATGGTAATTCGTGGCCCTGGAGGCGTGGGAAGACAGCTAGGGGCAGAACATTCCCAAAGGTTAGAAGCTTACTTTCAAGCCGTTCCTGGGTTAAAAATTGTAGCTTGTTCTACACCTTACAACGCCAAAGGACTGCTGAAAGCCGCTATCCGCGACGACAATCCAGTATTATTCTTTGAACATGTTCTACTTTACAACTTAAAAGAAGACCTACCAGAACAAGAATATTTGCTGCCCTTAGATAAAGCAGAAGTTGTGCGTCAAGGTAAAGATGTCACAATTCTCACCTACTCGCGGATGCGCCATCACGTATTACAAGCCGTCAAAACTTTAGAAAAACAAGGTTATGACCCAGAAGTCATTGATTTAATATCACTTAAGCCCTTAGATTTTGATACCATCGGCGCATCCATACGCAAAACCCATAAAGTAATTATTGTGGAAGAATGTATGAGAACTGGTGGTATTGGTGCAGAATTAACCGCCTCAATTAACGATCGCTTGTTTGATGAACTAGATGCTCCGGTACTGCGCCTTTCTTCCCAAGATATCCCCACCCCTTACAACGGCAATCTGGAAAGACTAACAATTGTCCAACCAGAGCAAATAGTGGAAGCTGTAGAAAAAATGGCAGCTTTGCGAGTTTAAAACTTAAAAGTTAAGAGTTAGGAGGAGAAATGGTTACTCCTAATTCTTAATTTCTGATTTATAACTCTTAACTAATAACTCATAACTCCTTAAAAGAACGCTATTATAGCCTTTGTCAGTTGCGAGTTATGGTATGCAAAGACAGCGATCGCTATTAGCCTTGATTTTAGTCCTGCTCATCGCCGCTATTGTGGTGATTGTGAAAATTCCTGTACCTCTGGGACTGGACTTGCGCGGAGGCTCACAGCTTACAATTCAGGTGAAACCAGCACCAGGAATGAAGGAAATCACTGAACGAGACTTAGAAGGCGTTCAGAAAGTTGTCGAAGGACGAGTTAATGGCCTCGGCGTTTCTGAACCAGTGATCCAAACTGTGGGCAAAGACAAAATCTTAGTACAATTGCCAGGAGTCAACGATCCAGAGCAAGCCGAACGAGTACTCGGTGGTACAGCACAGTTAGAATTTCGTCAACAAAAACCTGGTACAGAAACTCAACTATTTGCTTTTCAATCATCACGAGCCGAATTGAAAGCCAAGCAAGAAGAGTTGAAAAACAGTAACGATCAAGCTGCAATTACTAAAAATCAAGAAGAATTACAAAAAAATAACCAAGCGATCGCCGAGTTATTTGAAAGTACCAACCCACCACTAAATGGGCAATACTTAAAAGATGCTTATGGTGAACCCACTCAAGGCAACAACTGGAATGTTGCTATCCGCTTCGAGCAAAAGGGTGGTGAACTGTTTGCTCAATTGACAAAAAACCTTGCAGGTACTGGACGCAGTATTGGTATTTTTCTCGATAATGAATTGATTAGCGCTCCCGTAGTCGGCCCTGAATTTGCCGCTACTGGTATTACTGGAGGCGCTGCTATCATTACAGGTCGATTTACCCCCCAACAAGCTAACGACTTAGGTGTACAGTTACGTGGTGGCGCGTTACCCGTACCAGTAGAAATTGCCGAGATCCGCACTGTGGGAGCAACTTTAGGTAAAGACAGCATTAATAGCAGTATCTATGCTGGTGCTGGTGGTCTAGTTTTAGTCCTCATATTTATGGTGGTGTATTATAGACTACCAGGATTAATTGCGGATGTAGCACTTTTGGTTTACGCTTTATTGACCTGGGCTAGCTTTGCTTTATTGGGTGTTACCCTGACTTTGCCAGGAATTGCCGGTTTTATTCTCAGTATTGGCATGGCAGTAGATGCAAATGTATTAATTTTTGAACGGACGCGAGAAGAATTGCGGGCAGGCAAATCTTTATATCGTTCTGTAGAATCTGGTTTTTACCGAGCATTTTCTAGTATTTTGGACGGCAATGTGACTACAGTTATTGCTTGTGCGGCTCTTTTTTGGCTGGGGGCTGGTTTGGTGAAAGGCTTTGCCTTAACCTTGGCTTTGGGAGTAGCGGTAAGTATGTTTACGGCAATTACCTGTAGTCGCACATTATTGTTTTTAGCAATTTCTATTCCCTCCTTTAAGAAGGTAGAACTTTTCTGTCCTAAACTGCCAGTGTCCAATAATCAGGCAGAGGTAGCTAGATGAAACTGAGTATTAACAAATCGCGATCGCTGTGGTGGACTATTTCTAGTGTAATCATTCTCATTGGGATCATCTCAATGGTGATTTCTTGGCAAAACCCAGCAATTCGCGCCCCTTTACGTCCTAGTTTGGATTTTGTTGGTGGTACACGAGTACAGTTGGAACGAGATTGTACTCAACCGGGTAACTGTGATCAGCCAATTGATATCAACGTCGTCCGAGAAGTAGCTAAAGAACAAGGACTCGGTGATAGCAGCATCCAAATTGTGGCTGACAAAGACACGGGTTTACAAAATGGCGTATTAATTCGCACAAAAAACTTGGAAGTCGAGCAGCGTACCAAGTTGCAAAATGCTTTAAGCGAAAAAATAGGTACTTTTGATCAACAAAAAAACCAAATTGATAGTGTTGGCCCTACCTTGGGGCGAGAGTTATTTACCTCTGGTGTCATTGCCCTAGTCGTTGCCTTCGCAGGTATTATTATATACTTGAGCTTCCGTTTTCAACTGGACTACGCTGTATTTGCGATCGTTGCTTTATTTCACGATGCCTTAGTTACCGCAGGTGTTTTTTCTATTTTGGGTTTGGTACTTGGTATTGAAGTAGATAGCCTCTTTATTGTGGCTTTATTGACAATTACAGGTTTCTCAGTCAACGATACAGTGGTAATTTACGATCGCATTCGAGAAACCATCAAAACTAACCCTAACCGCCCAATTGCTGAAATTGTCGATGATGCAGTCAATCAAACTTTAGGACGTTCTATCAATACGACCTTGACCACGATGCTGTCATTGGTTGCAATCTTTCTATTTGGTGGCGAAACTCTCAAAAACTTTGCCTTAGCATTAATTATTGGCTTCACGGCGGGGGCTTATTCGAGTATTTTCATCGCTAGTACTCTTTTAACTTGGTGGCGAGAACGTAAAGGTCAATCTACACTGGTAGCGAGTACCGAGGCAATTGATACATCTGCTAGTTCCCAGGATAGTTAAGCTGCTCTCGTATTTGAAAATCGGGTGAAGCATTGTGTTAATCGCTCACCCACACCCTGCCATTTTATTACTTTATGGATCAACCGGAACAACCATCAATTTTTAGCAACAATACTGAGAATACTGACCCATCTTTTGCTCAACAAGTACAAAGGCTGCACCAACTGACTGTTTATGGTCGCTGGTTATTTGTGGGCTGTTTATGGCTGACTATTGCACCTCTTTGTTTGTGGAATCTACGTGCAGAAATTGCTGTTTGGCAGCAATACTTTACCTGGGTAGCGGTGCGCTATGGACTCTTCTACCACCCACTGTCTACCCTCGGTTTAGCTTTTTGTATTGGTATGACTGTAGCTGTTTTAGTATGGCAAAGTCGCAATATTCTTGTAGGCTTACCACAGCCAGAAAAAGAACGCTTAGAAAAACAAGTTTATCGGATACGTCAACAGGGAGCAACTCATCCTCTGTGGAAATGGATTTGTCGTAAATAGTTGCATGTTAATCTCAGCTTTGAGAAATTTGTAGCACAATATAACTTAACAATAGAGATGACGCTGCCAAATTGGGGTGTAAGACATGAACTCTCTTCAAATTCAATTTCGTGAACAGATTTGCGATCGCCACTCTCAAATAGATCTTGAACAACTCCAAGAATTATTCAATATTTCCGCTTTCTGGGCAAAAGGGCGGAGTATTGAAAATTTAGGTATAGCTATTGCTAACAGCGACCCAGTGATTTCTGTTTGGGATGGGGAGCAACTGATTGGTTTTGCTAGAGCAACTTCTGATGGCATCTATCGCGCCACAATTTGGGATGTTGTGATCCACCCCAAGTATCGTGGTACTGGGTTAGGCAGCAAGTTAATAGAAACCGTTTTAAATCATCCCCGCCTCAAGTGCGTTGAGCGTGTGTATGTCATGACCACTTGCCAGCAAGGATTTTACGAAAAAATTGGTTTCCAGCCCAATAGCAGTACCACTATGGTATTACAAACAATCTAGACTTAATTAATTACCTCGCTACTGAGAAAATTCAGCTTCAGGAATTATTAGGGGGATAGACACTTGCAGTCTAGTAAATTGTTCGGATTGTTCAAGAGATGGCACGAGTTCCAATTTTCCCCCCATCACTTCCAGCAAAGTTTGATTAAGTAATAACTGCATTCCTGCTGAAAGACCAGGATTATCGTGATCAGGATGAGTCGGCTTGTCTATAGATTTGAACAAATCAATCGATTCACTCCCAGTTAGAGCATGAGTAGGCACATCCAGACAAATGTGAACAATTTGATTTTCAGGTGAAGGGCTAATAGAAATATGGATACTGCCTTCTTCCATTTGAGCAATGGCAGTATCTATTAAATTTACTAATATTTGGCGTAGCCAGCGCTGGTCTATCAAAACATAAATTTCTGGATCAGGAAGTAATACACGCAAAGGAAAATTGCGGTTTGCCGCCAGCATATAAGTTAACTGATTAACTTCCTCTAAAACTGCGGCTAGGGAATGTGGCTGAATATCTAATTTATTAGTACCGTGTTCTGTTCTAGCAACACTGAGAATTTCATCAATCAGGTGTAGCAACTTCAATGCCCGTTCGTGGGCTTGGGCAATAAACTCTCGCTCTTCTGCCGGATTTTCACACAGATCTGACAAAATTAACTGATGCAAACCAATTAAACCATTGAGTGGCGATCGCAATTCATGGGTAGTCCGTGCCAAAAAACCGGCTTTAAACTGACCCATTTCCTGTGCCATAAGGTAGGCTAGCTGCGTTTGCTTGAGTTGTTGCAGGAGTTGTAACGTATGGTGTTGATCTTCTGGCACTATTGGGGATAAGTCAGAGGCAGTGTTTTTAGACCGCAGAAAAAACCAACCCAAACCCATCCCTACTATTAGTCCCACTGCTAGATAGACCCAGTTGCTCCAATTCATAGTTTGGCCATAATTAACTTGTTAGTTGACCACAAAGGTACAAAACAAAGTTCCAGATTTCTCAATTCGTCCGTTTTTATCTCTAGTCTTGGTTAACAAGTAAGTCAACACTAAGAAAATAACAATATTATAGTTACCTATTTTGATTTATCAGTTTAAAAGTCCAATTTGACCGCACCCTGTCGCAAAATTTGCCAATTCATTCCCGTCCACTTAGCAACAGTGGAAGGTACACCTATTCCTAAGATTTCGCCCTGACATTCTCTAGCCGCCAGAGTCATAACATCAGGGAATTGAGCCTCAATTTCTGTCAAACTTTCTAAAGGCGGCTGTCCTGAAAAATTGGCACTAGTCGTCGCCAGAGGCCCTGTTTGCGCCAAAATAGTTTGGGCGATCGCACTATCAGGAACTCGTATACCAATTGTAGTTGGGTCAGCAGGATTCATTTGTTTAGGTACGCGTAGGCGTAGCCCGTCGGAGACATCGCTTGCTGGCAATACTAACGTCAAGGCTCCTGGCCAATATTTGCTGACTACTTCCTGCCAGATTTGGTAATCGCGATCGCTACCTTGGACATAAGACCACAAATCTTCTGCACAAGCTGCCATTAAAATCAAAGGTTTATTCTGACTGCGCTGTTTAGCGGCAAAAATTAATCCTGCTTTTTCCGGTAAAACTGCCAATGCGGGAACAGTATCTGTGGGAAAGCTAACTAAAAAGCCAGCGCGGGCGATCGTTATCAGATTTGTTAAAGAAACTTGTGTCATTTTTATAAGAGTGGGCATAAGGCAATACCGTCCAAATAAAGCTGAAAACTAAAACTAAGGTAGATTGGGTTGACGCTTACGAAATCCAACATCTTGGAGTAATTTGTTGGGTTGCGCTCCACTTGACCCAACCTACTTTTTTTATTAACTAAACGGTATTGCGGCGTAGAATATTCTTCCTATGCCCCATGCCTCATGCCCTATTTCCTAAATTTTATAAGCAAGAGCAAAACGTTCAATTCCTGCCAAATCAGCATGGATTTGAATGTTGCAATAGCTACCTTGATTTTGCAACATTTTTTGCACTGCATCCGCTTGTCCCGCCATCATTTCAACCAGCCACACGCCACCAGATCGCAAATAACTAGGTGAGGTTTCGATCAGATGACGAATGCAATCTAACCCATCAGCACCACCATCCAGCGCTAAATGTGGTTCATGTTTAACCACTTCCGGTTGCAGGGTAGTGATGGTGTTTGTGGGAATATAAGGCGGGTTAGAAACCATGCCACTAAATTCACCTTTGAGGAATGCCAGTGGTTCCCACCAATAACCTTGGTAAAATCTCACCCGTTCAGCAAGTCCTAGATTTTGGGCATTTGCCTGGGCAATTTTCAAGGCTTCTAGACTGCAATCAACAGCATGAATTGTAGAATCTAGCAAAGTATCTGCTAGTCCTAAGGCAATTACTCCACTCCCAGTTCCCAAGTCTGCCCAGTGTCCCGCTTGTGAAGGTGCAGCTGCCACTGCTAAATCAATCAAGCATTCTGTTTCTGGTCTGGGGATCAAAACTGCACTCGATACCGCGATTTTAAAGTGTCGCCAAGACGTAACTCCAGCAATGTACTGCACTGGTAAGCGATCGTGTAACCGACGCTGCCACAGATCATCTAACTCTTCTAGAGATAACTTGATTTGAATCTGAGGCCAGTCTTTGAAAGACTCCAAACGCAGTGCTAAACGGTCTAACCCCGTAACCTCTAGGAGGAGCCAATCAACCTCAGTTAATGGAACATCAGTTGCAGCTACGGTATGGATTGCCTTTTTATACCACTGCCAAAGTTGTAAACCGGAAACTACCTTTGGCTGTGTACTGGTCATGTCTTAACCTGAAGGAAACCTATTTTTTGGGTGCAGCGGGAGCAGGGGTTTTAGGCGCGTTATTTCCAGGCAGTGTCTTAATATATTCTCTAGACTCTTGGGACGGCACTAAAACTACTTGTTTGAGCCAATCGTCGTTTTTGTCCTGTAATGTTTTAATAACTCCGTCTACGTCTATTACTTGAATATCGGCCTTAGGAAACTTTGGCTTCACCTGACTTAATAAACCTTGTGCGTCTTGCTTACTTAAAAACAGAGGAATTAGTTGTTGTTTGTCAGAGTTCAACTTAATTGGCACGTATCCCTGATCTGGTGCGAATCTGACAGCAAAAATAGGTACGCTCTTAAATTGCTCTACCTTTTGACCACTTTGGCGCAACAAATCCATTGCCCCTTTAATTTCTTGTTCTACAGGTTTAAAGGCAAATAAAAGACGGTTTGGCTGGTTTTTGCTTTGTTGCAGTTGCTGATAAATCACTCCTAGAGGTAATGCTGTCACCTGTAGGCTTTTCACCATTTCTTCCATCTTCGGATCTTTGCCTTTAGCATTCCGCAGCTCAGTCACAAAAGCCTGAGCTTCCTGTCTACTTAGATAAACACCTGTCACGGAGCCACCAGGTTTTTGACCGTTTTGAGCCTCTGGTAAAGGGCGACTCAATGGTAAACCTTTCTCATTGGTAATCACATATACAGGTACAGAGTCTAATTTCTCTTTTATTTGTTGTTCTGATAATGCCAGCACTGGGGCATTTCCTACAAAAACTGTTCCTAGCAAAGTACTTCCAACTAAGCCTAATGTTGCTCCCCAGCGAACCAATGCTTTCATAACAAATCCTCGCATCATATAGTTCAATTAAGTCAGACAAGTTGTTGGATTTGCATAGCTCCAACTAGCTAGTTCTAGTTATATAGCAATCTGTCTGAATATGTGAAAAAGTCGTGCTTGTTGTTAAATGCTAACAGTTGAGTTTCAAGACCTAGTATTTTTCAACCTGAGAGAATTGCTATGTTATTTTAGTTACCAATTGCAGTACTAAATTGTGCTTTTCTCAGTTTTGCCTTGTTATTTACTGCGTAATATTGTAGATGCCTATTATATTTTGCTTTCAATGAGGAAAATCTTTCCTCAACTGTTGAAGCGATCAATGCCATTTTATTGTCTTTCTCAAAAAGAGTGACGTAACTACATAATTAATCGTTCCACCTGCGATTGAATTTAATAACTGCCACATCAGAAACTTAAGTACAGAAGTTCCTTCAGGGCGCGAAGTTTGCTTATTCATCTTTAAAGCACAGTCTAATGTTCAGAACAGCCGAAATCGCATTCTTGGGTAAATTTACAATTTAAATGTAGATTGTACCAAAAAATTTCCAATAAATACTTAAGAGCAAAATTTGATTTTTTAATTGTATATACAAAAAACCCCACAAAAAGAATGTGGGGATATAATTAGCAATCGGGATGACAGGATTTGAACCTGCGGCATCCTGCTC
>JBBSOP010000175.1:0-9103 GCA_038259655.1 Chroococcales cyanobacterium | reverse complement strand
CTAGTTGTAATTGGTTTTAATAATTCGTGAGCCTGCTACCCGTGAAGAAATAGAGGAAATGCTGAAAACTTGGGATGTCTTTATTAAAATAGCAGTAGACATTGAACGGAAGGTTATTGCAGGTGGTGGCGTTCGCCACTACGAATGTGAACAAGAGTTGCTAAAAGACGGAAGCAGACAACGGGATATTTGGGGTGCTGATTGGTCTTTTCATACACAGGAAATGGTGTTTGAGTCAATTATCAACATCCGCCCCAGTCAAAATAACCGTAGCATGGTAATTAAATCCCCAGAAATTCGAGAACAAGTTAGCCAAATTATCAAGCGATTGCTAGGAGGATTGTAATGCCTGACTGGAGTGCAATTGAAACAAGTTTTTTACACCAAAGCCACGAGCAGCAATTGGGAGAGTTGGCAGCCAGTTTAGCACGTCTCAAATCTTGGTTACAAAATAGCGCTAACTATGAATTAGTTGCGGTGTTATTGTCCGAAAGCTTGTTGTACTTGTCTTTGATCCAGCGAGAAAGTGAATTAAATAATGTTGAACTAAATCAACTAAAAGACTTGCTACAAAACTGGAAACAAAATTGGGTCAATGTTTGGGACAATTCAACGGAAACTGCAAATATTGCAGATGTTGCGTCTACTTGGTCACAGCGAGTGTTAAGTATGTCTGGTTTGCTGACCTCTGAATCTATGAGTGCATAGTCTTAAACAATGCGATCAATCGCTTTAGTGCTTACCTAATAGTTGAGTCACCAGATGGGTTCCAAAAGACATTTGATCAAGCTGATGTGCAATGGACAGTAACTCCATTTCACCTGATAAATTCAAGATGAATAATAACACTCGCCTACAAAGTATCTTAGTAGATACAGTTATTGGTAATGTATTGCTTGCGATCGCTCAACTAAACCTGCCTAACTGGTGGTTAGCAGGAGGTGCAGTTCGTAATACAGTGTGGCATTCCATATTTGGTCAGGAATGTAAATTATTTATTAAGGACTTTGATATTGCATTTTTTGATGAAGCAGGAAACCGTTCCCAGGAACTAGCAGCCAAGACAAGCCTCACAGCACAATTTCCTGGTGAACAATTTGATGTCAAAAATCAAGCTAGTTTTGCTCGTTGGCGGTCTGGTCGCCGACCTTACACTAGTACAGAAGATGGTATTAAAGATTGGTTGCACACTGCTACTGCTGTCGGAGTTAAATTAGACAAGCTTGGACAATGGCAGTTTTTTACTCCCTACGGTTTAGATGACTTATTTAATGGCATAATTCGATCCACGCCAGTTCATACTCATAATCCCGATGCCCACAAAAAGGCATCTGAATTTTCGTCAAAGTGTCCTTGTTTAATCTACGTTCGTTCATTTGCAGAGGACAAAAACAATTAATGCCTTAAACAAATTAGATAATTAGTTCTGATTTATACACTGTTTTTTCAAACATATTTTTGCAAAATTAACGTTAGACTCACGTTAACGATGCAGCCTACTAATTGCATTCGAGATACTTGCTTACCCAATTGACATGAGGTAGCAATACACGATACATCATGATTGAGCCGTTAAATTTTTTAAGATGAAAAATTTCTGGAATTGCCGACTTCATCGGTATGAGGAGGGGTGGAAATGGATGCTAGCTTGATTATTTCCAACTTCTTAAATCCGCCAGTCCTCTTTTTCTTTTTAGGGATGACTGCTGTTTTTGTCAAGTCTGATCTGGAAATTCCTGCCCCCATACCCAAACTTTTCTCGCTGTATCTGCTGTTTGCGATTGGTTTTAAAGGAGGAGTAGAACTAATTAAAAGCGGAGTTACTCAAGAAGTAGTTTTCACGCTTTTGGCAGCAATATTAATGGCTTGTATTGTCCCAATTTATACCTTTTTCATCCTAAGGTGGAAGCTAGATACTTACGATGCTGCGGCGATCGCTGCTACCTACGGCTCAATTAGTGCTGTCACCTTCATTACTGCTAGTACTTTTCTGAGTGAACTAGGTATTGCTTTCGATGGTTACATGGTAGCAGCCCTTGCCCTGATGGAATCTCCAGCGATCATTGTTGGTCTAATTTTGGTGAATATATTCACTGTTGATGAGAAGCGGGAGTTTTCCTGGCCAGAAGTTCTGCAAGAGGCTTTTTTAAATAGTTCAGTCTTTTTGTTGGTTGGTAGCCTGATAATTGGCGTATTGACGGGAGAGCATGGATGGCAAGTATTAGAACCCTTTACCCAAGGGTTATTTTATGGCGTTCTCACCTTCTTTTTACTGGATATGGGACTAGTCGCTGCCAGAAGAATTAAAGACTTGCAAAAAACCGGAGTTTTCCTGATTTTATTTGCCATACTAATTCCAATAGTCAATGCAGGCATTGGGTTAGTAATTGCCAAAATCATTGGTATGCCTAAGGGAGATTCACTCTTATTCGCCGTGTTGTGTGCCAGCGCCTCTTATATTGCTGTCCCAGCGGCTATGCGGTTAACTGTTCCAGAAGCGAATCCCAGCCTGTACGTTTCTACTGCTTTGGCAGTGACGTTCCCGTTCAATATTATTGTAGGGATTCCGTTGTATCAGTACGGAATTAACCTATTTTGGAGGTAATAATATGCACGTAGTTAAAAAAATAGAAATTATTGCTAATGCATTTGAACTGAGCAGAATTTTAGATAGTTTAGACAAATCAGGTGTACATGGTCATGCTGTAATCCGTAATGTCGCAGGCAAAGGATTACGAGGCACGGCGGAAGATTTAGATATGACAATGCTCGATAATGTTTACATCATCGCGTTTTGTATGCCGGAGTACGTCAAGCCTGTAGTCGAAAACATCAAACCACTGCTCAACAAATTTGGGGGTACTTGTTACATCTCAGATGTCATGGAGATTAGATCTATAAAATGCGTCGCGTCGTTATAGCGCTTCTCGCTAGTGTGCAGTTGGTAAAAGCGGCTAGGGGGTTAGAGAGCAGGGGAGCAGTGGAGGCAGGGGAGGCAGGGGAGGCAGGGGAGGCAGGGGAGGCAGGGGACGCAGGGGGAGATGAAGAAAACAATAAATTCCCCATGCCCTATGCCCTATGCCCTATGCCCTATTTTTGCTTAATGTATGAGTAAAGACGATCGCGATCGCTTCGGGGATTAACAATTAAGCATAGACCTTTGCCACCTGCATCACTGCCAAGAACTACAGTCACCCGTCCCTTTGGACAAACTCCCAAACAACTGGTGCTAACAACCCGATATTCGCCCCATAATCCTTCAGATTTTAGCCGAGATTTTAACCAATTTTCTAAGTCTTCGGAAGCCGTGGAATTTCTATCAGTGCGATGGGAGTTAACAGGCTGCTCGTTTGCACACTGCGAACATACAAGCACCAAACCAGACTGCCAACGCGGAGAAACAGTAGGAATGGGAATGCTGACAGGACGAGGCTTTGGTGCTGAAATTTGTTCGGGTGGCGGTGAAAACTGCTCAAAGATGTATTGAATAATTTTCTTAAGCCGCTTGATCAGTTTCTTCATGGAAGAGTTTTTGACCTACTTTTCTGCCAGCATCGCGTAAATTTCCCGTTTAGTCTGTTCTAACAGCTCACGTACTCGATTCATTCGCTCTACATTTCCACTGCGAGCCACCTGCATTACAGCAGCAGCTAACTCTGTGGCTTGATTCCGCAACTCCATAAATCCTTCAGGCTTGCCTTTGAAAAAACTTTTGAAAGCATCTCTAGGCGAGTCTGTATTTTCCTGTTGAACACGTTCTGTCAGCAGTTGTCTACCTTGCTCTGTAATTGTATAAACTCGTTTACCGCTGATCTGTTCGCTGGTTAAATAGCCTCCTTCTTCTAGTAGTTGCAGGGTTGGATAGACCGAACCAGGACTGAGGCGACGAAAACCACCATACTGATTTTCCATTGCTTTGATCAGGTCATAACCATGACTGGGGCGATCGCTTAACAATTCTAATAGCAAGAACTTGATATCACCCCGCCGAGTCCGGTATTCATCACCCCAATCACGACCAAACATTTCATCGCCAACGTGCTTACCACGATGTTTACCGTGCTGGAAACAATGACTGGTAAATAATGGCTCGTCTTCACTAAATCCAACCCATGCAGGTACTGGGCGGAATCGAAAATGTCTAAACATAAATAAATTCTCAATCAACTTTCTCTAAGATACGATATATCACGATATATCGTTATAGGATTTTGATGAATTTTTTTAATGGTTATAGGAAGCAGCAAAGTAGCGATCGCATTTCCAAACTAGAATGCGATCGCCTTTCTAATTCGGTCAAACGCTATTTATGCGCTCAACTACAGGTTTTGACCAAATGTATGGCTGAAATGGTTGATCAAGTGGCGTTTTAGCAATGTGGTTTGTGTAGTTGTGCATCACTTTAATTGCTATACCTAGAATGACTTCTAGCACTTGTTGTTTACCATAACCAACTGCTAAAAATTCCTCAATTTCACGATCTTCAATCCAACCCCGTGCTTGAATCATTCGTTGTGTAAAATGCCGCAGTGCTTGCAATTTTGGCTCTTGGAGTGGGATACCATCACGTAGCGCCTGAATATCTTCACTCTTCATACCTATCATTTTTGCCAAGCCGGAGTGGGCTGCCATGCAGTAGTGACATTCGTGTTCATAATTCACTGTCAAATAAATAATTTGCTGCTCAATTGGACTAAAATTTGTTGTAGCAAACAAGTCCCATAACACCATCGAACCTTTCAGCAATGCAGGTGCTTGGGCAAAAACTCCTTCTAAATTCGGTATAAACCCGAATGTTTGTTGTGCGTGAACTAATGCCTCTTGGGAGTCTTCGGGGGCGGTATCAATCGTGTAAATAGTAAATTCCATCGGTTGTTGCCTCAAATGTGCAAATAGGGAGACAACTTTGTCTACCTAAATTTGGTGTTATTGTATTTCAAAGGAGACAAACTTGTCTACTTATCTAACTATGACTGCCCAATCAAGTCACACTCGGCAACAAATTCTAGAAACGGCTTCTGAACTCTTCTACCAGAAGGGAATCCAGCATGTCGGCATTAACGAGGTCATCGCAGTATCAGGCGTTGCTAAACGGACACTTTATCGTTGGTTTCCGTCCAAAGACTTGTTAATTGAGGAAGTGATGAAATATCGCGCTCTTCAGTGGTTACGCTGGTTTGAGGATGCGGTATCAAAGGGAGGTATTACACCCAAAGAACGCTTATTAGCAACCTTTGATGTATTGCGCGAGTGGTACTCAAGTCCCAATTTTCGGGGCTGTCCCTTCATCAATGCTGTTTTGGAAATTGCTGATGCTTCTCATAAAGCACATCAAATTTCAGTAGATTTACGCGAGTCGATTCGACAAATTATTATGCGCTTGGCAGCTGAGGCTGGTATCAAAAATCCAGAATTATTTTCGCAACAGTATCTTCTGTTAATTGGAGGAGCCAGCTTAATGGCAACTATCGAACAGTCACCCAACGGAGCAACCCTTGCTCAAAGTGCGCTCTCGATTCTGATTGATGCGAACATAGGAAATTAACAATCAGTCTAATTTTAATAAAGGTTTGTAGTGAGGACTTTAGTCCTCACTACGAGATTATATCTCGGCTTAACCTCAAATTTGATGTTTCCCAACCCAACTAACTTTTTTTTGAACACCTTGCCCATCTTGAATTGTATGGTCTGAGTAAGAACCTGCCCGTGATTGAATTACAATACAGCAGAGTTCTTCGGTATTCGAGGTATTGCGAAAACAGCGTTCTCCTTGAGGATCTACGCGTACTACTGTTCCTTCGCAGACAGGAAACACGCGCTCATCTACTTGAAACTCTCCTTGTCCTTGAACAAAAACGTAGATTTCTTCGTTGAGTTGATGCTTGTGATAAAACGGTATCGACTTTCCAGGCTGTAGCTTATTGAAGGAAATCTCTGCACTGGTAAGTTCAAGCAGTTGCTTCAAAAATACTTTGCCCTCAACCTTAAAGGGAAGCTCTGGAGCCTCAAAATTAAACTGATGCAATTGAGAGAAGCTTCCTAAATCCACAACAGCAAAGTTTTCTCCTGTTTTCGCAGTCGGTGTAGATTGAGTCATAATAATTTAACTTTTAAATTGCAAGTTAAAAGTTAAATTAGCAAACATCACTTGTAAAATGCAAGTAACTCTTCAATTTGTTTTAGCTAATGACACAATCTTCACGTTCCCCATGTCCGATCGCTTGCACACTTGATTTAATTGGCGATCGCTGGACACTCTTAGTTATTCGGGATATGATGTTTTTCAAAAAACAGCGTTTTGAGGAGTTTTTAGAATCTCCTGAAGGAATTTCAACCAATATCCTCACAAGTCGCCTCAAATCTCTCGAAGAGATGGGCTTGGTGGAAAAACAGCCGTATTCTAACCATCCACGGCGAATGAACTACCAATTGACAGAACAAGGAACAAGCCTGCGCCCTGTCCTGAAAACGATCGCGACTTGGGGATTAAAACATATTCCTGAAACAAGGGTTCCCAATAATGATGAATAAAGTTACCGTTTTTGGGCTTTTTCTTGCAAATAAGTAACCAACTGTTCTCCTGCGGTGTCTATGTGTCGTTTGAGTAGCCGCACCGCTGCTTTACTATCTTGCTGACGACAAGCGTCTAAAAGTTGATAATGTTCTTTTTGCGATCGCTCTTGGTAATCCATTTGCGTTAATTGTACCCGCACATAGCGATCGCAATTAACGTGTAAGTTTTTAATCATCGTTAACAGTCGCGGACGTTCTGCACTGGCGTAGAGTGTGGCGTGAAAATCCCAGTTGAGTTTTGCCAACATCCCAGCATCACTAGTTTGGTTCGTCGCCTCCAAAATTACGGCAGCTTTTTCTATATCTGCGGCAATTAACTTGGGTATCGCCAATTGCATCGCTGTCACCTCTAAAGCGCTACGAATTTCACAAATTTCTTGCGCCTCAGCGGCTGTTAGCATCGACACCATTGCACCACGATTAAGATGCAGTGTTACCAAACCTTCTGCTTCTAATTGCTTAAGTGCTTCGCGTACAGGAATGCGACTAACTCCAAATTGAGTAGCGATTTCATCTTGTCTGAGAGATTGTCCTTCTTGAAAAATTCCTTGTAAAATTGCTTCGCGCAAAGCATCAGCAATTAAATCTGGGGTGCTGCGTTGTTGTTGCAGTACATTGGCGACTAATTCATTTAAGTTCATATTTTATATTGTATACAATATCCCAAAAATTGTATACAATATCCAAAGTAATTAGTAATAATTCCCTTAATCTACGGGAGAAAGTTATGAGCATTAGATCTCAAGCAGACCAAGTGATCATTTTTGATACAACACTACGAGACGGCGAACAGTCACCAGGGGCAACCCTGAACGTAGAAGAGAAGCTAGCGATCGCTCATCAACTAGCTCTTTTAGGTGTCGATATAATTGAAGCTGGTTTTGCCGTTGCCAGTCCGGGAGATTTTGCAGCTGTTAAAATTATTGCTGAACAAGTGGGAACACCTAACGGCCCCATTATTTGCAGTTTAGCTAGAGCCATTCGCCAAGATATTCAAGCAGCCGCTGAAGCTTTGAAACCTGCGGCTCGTTCTCGAATCCATACGATGATTTCGACTTCTGATATTCACCTCAAATATCAGTTGAAAAAGTCTCGGAGTGAAGTGTTAGCGATCGCATCAGAAATGATTGCTTATGCCAAGTCGTTTGTAGACGATGTAGAATTTTCACCGATGGATGCTAGTCGGACTGAGCCAGAGTTTCTTTATCAGGTATTAGAAACTGCGATCGCAGCTGGTGCAACAACAATTAATATTCCCGATACCGTTGGCTACTGCACACCCAAAGAAATGGGCAATCTCATCCAGGGGATTCGAGAAAATGTCCCGAATATTAATCAAGTGATTCTTTCGGTTCACACCCAAAACGATTTAGGTTTAGCAACAGCCAATGCTTTAGCAGCAATTGAATATGGTGTGCGTCAAGTAGAATGTACGATTAATGGCATTGGGGAACGGGCAGGAAATGCGGCATTAGAAGAGATTGTGATGGCTTTGGAGGTGCGTAAACTCTTCTTTAATCCTTATTTTGGTCGTGCAGTAGAATCAGATGCACCACTGACTAATATCAAAACTCCAGAGATTTATAAAACTTCATCCTTGGTTTCTCAATTAACAGGAATGCTAATTCAGCCGAATAAGGCAATTGTGGGAGCAAACGCTTTCGCCCACGAGTCTGGAATCCATCAAGATGGGATTATTAAGCACCGCGAAACCTACGAAATTATGGAAGCCACTGCAATCGGGTTGCCAGAAAATCGTATTGTTTTGGGTAAACACTCTGGGCGGAATGCCTTCAATACCAGACTTAAAGAATTAGGATTTGAACTGAACGAAGCAGACTTGAATAAAGCCTTCAATCGTTTTAAAGAAGTCGCCGACAAGAAAAAAGAAATGTCCGATTGGGATTTAGAGGCGATCGCGCGAGATGAAACTCAGATTAAAATAGAAAGTGGCTTTCAACTTGAACATATTCAAGTGATTTGCGGTGACTGCACTTGTCCAACCGCAACCATTACAATTGTCACGCCAGATGGCAAAATCCTTACAGATGCAACGGTAGGCACTGGGCCCGTTGATGCAGTGTATCAAACAATTAATCGGTTAGCGCAGATTCCTAATCAACTAATCGAGTTTTCCGTACAATCGGTAACGGCAGGCATTGATGCATTGGGAACTGTTACAGTTCGTATAGGTCATCAAGAGGGGATATTTTCTGGTCAAGCATCTGATACTGATATTGTGGTGGCAGCAGCTTATGCTTATATTAACGCCCTAAATCGTCTTTATCGTTACTTGCAAACGTCAAGCAAAACACCAGTTTCAATGTCTAATTAGTAGTTTATCAAGTTTAAATTGATCGATAAGCAAGTTGTTCGTAGTCAGGACTTTAGTCCTGCTTTTACTCGCTCTTGATAATCCATTTGCGTTAATTGTACCCGCACATAGCATAGCGATCGCAGCAAACATCTCTACTTCTTTAATTGCTGGAACAGTCGGGAATCAGCCGTTTTGGAAGTGGAGTATTTATTT
>JBBSOP010000174.1:0-9115 GCA_038259655.1 Chroococcales cyanobacterium | reverse complement strand
GACGCTACGCGCTAAGCGCAGCTATGCCGTAGGCTTTACGTAATGACAGGCTTCTGGAGCGATCGCACAACCTAAAGCTAGATGACCAAACCAAGTACTAGGGAGAATTTTAAGACTTGTGTGTACACCGTAGCTCCCCTTGGGAGAGGGGCTAGGGGAGAGGGAAAAAGCTAAAGCTAAACAAACCCAACTTGAAGCGATTGTCGGTTCTACTAAAAGACTACAACAGATTGCCCAAGATATCGTCACCCACTTCGAGGCACGGCAACTGGTAAACAAAGGCAAAGCCATGATTGTTACCATGAGCCGCCAAATCGCCGTTAATCTCTACGATGCCATAATTCAACTCCGCCCTGATTGGCACAGTGAGGATCTCAACTTAGGCAAAATCAAAGTCGTAATTACTACCTCCGCCGCCGATGCAGGTAATTTAGTTAAACATCATACCAGCAAAGCCCAACGTCAAAACCTCGCTCAACGCCTCAAAGACCCCGAAAACTCCCTAGAATTAGCCATAGTCTGCGATATGTGGCTCACAGGCTTTGATGCCCCATGTCTGCACACCATGTATATTGATAAACCGCTTAAAAGTCATAATCTGATGCAAGCGATCGCCCGGATCAACCGCGTCTATTTTGAAAAAACAGGCGGTTTGATTGTGGATTATCTGGGACTAGCCAGCGAACTCAAAAAAGCCCTGTCTTTCTATTCTCAAAGTGGCGGTAAAGGCGACCTCACCCTCAATCAAGATGTGGCTGTGGGACTACTCCTAGCTAAATTGGAAATTGTCGAGCAAATCATGTCAGGCTTCACCTATCAGCATTATTTTGATGCTGACACTGGCGAAAAACTAAATATCCTCAAAAATGCCACTAACTACGTAGCTGCACCAACCATCAAAGATAGATTTCTCAGTGAAGTTATTGCCCTATCCAAAGCCCATTCTCTCGCCGTTCCCCACCCAGATGCGATCGCCGCATCAGAAACTATCTCATTTTTTCAAGCCATCCAAGCCAGCCTCAGAAAACTAGAAGGCGGTGATGGTAGTGGACTCAGCAACCAAGACATCGAAACCGCCATCCGTCAAGTCGTAGATCAAGCGTTGGTATCCGATGCAGTGATTAACATTTTTGATGAAGCAGGTATTAAAAATCCTGACATCTCCATCATCTCCGATGAATTTATGGCAGAAGTGCGGGGCATGGAACACCAAAACCTCGCGGTAGAACTGCTCCAAAAACTACTCAAGGATGAAGTTAAAATTCGCAGTCGGACAAATATTGTCCAAAGTCGTAAACTTTCGGAAATGTTGGAAGATGCCCTACGCCGCTATCGCAACCAAGTGATCAGCGTTACGGATGTCTTAGAAGAACTACTGGAACTGGCAAAAGACACAAAAGCTGCCAACGCCAGGGGTGAAGAACTAGGACTAGAACCTTATGAACTGGCATTTTATGATGCACTGTCACAAAACCAAAGCGCCCAGGATGTAATGGGTATTGATAAACTGCGAGAATTAGCGATCGTGCTAGTAGATCGGATTCGCAAAAATGCCTCTATTGACTGGAATCTTAAAGAAAGTGTCCGTTCCCGAATGAAAGTTGCAGTTAAAAGGCTACTGCGTCAATATGGTTATCCCCCCGATATGGAGGCACTAGCTATGGAATTGGTCTTAGAGCAAGCCAAAGTTTTTACCGAATTTGCAGTCTAAATCAACACACCCAAGGATTTTGTTAAGCTAAAGTATTGCAAACATATCTGAATAATTATTGCATATATTGAGGATTAAACCTATGCAATCAAGATTAGAACTAAAGTATAGATATCACGATTAATAGCGACTCAAACCAAGGAGTCTGATATTATGACTATTTCCAAAATCATTTCTAACATAACCCAGTATATTTCTGAAGCTGCAATGCGGATTTTTGGGCCTAATGATGACGCTTATCCTAATACTGGCGTACAACCCTTTACAGGCGACCCTCACAAAAAAGATGAAGATGATAATTGGTAGAAAATAACATAGTAATAAATGACATCTTTAAGGAATGTAATAACAAAAAGGCGTGAGTTTTTTCTTCACGCCTTTTTATTTAACATTATAATTACAGGCTAAGAACATTTAACCTATATCTTGCTGCAAGGGTTAAAGGTTGTGATTTTCCCCTTTGCCCTTTAACCGAAAGGTATTGTCCTATTTACACACCTTAATTTCCATTTTGGGAATAATATTTCGGGCTGAAATCATAATTGTTGAGTAATTGGTCAAATACACAAATATCAGCTATATTCCCGGAAGTATTAATTGGTAACGACGTTTATGGGAAAAAGCTGGAAAAGTTTCAAAATAGTTGCAGGTCTATTTTGGGCGATCGCTCTGACACAGTTTTTTGGGGCAAATACCTCTGCACAAGCGGCTGACACGGTTGTTGTGCGAGTTGGACTTTTGGAAGAATCCATTTCCCTAACTGAGTTACAAAAGGCGGCGGAATCGGGAGAATTACCTGCAAGTTTAGCGTCTTATACCAACCGATTATCGGAACAACAGCGCCGCTTCATCATGGGCGCACTAAGAATGAGATTACCAATCAATGTTGTTACCATTAGTCGGTTACTCAATACCCAAATTGGGTCAACAGTTCTCAACGATCTTTCTAGTGCCGTAGTTAGAGAAGATCAAGCTGGAGTTCAAGCACTCAGAGCCTCATTGGTATTAGGTTCTACCGCGCCGCAAGGTCTTTCAGTATTGAATTTTATTGCTGCCTATCCTAGCCAATACCTAAAAATTGATTTACCACAGGCTTTGACAGTAGCCAAGAGTTTGAACACGGCTTTTTGGCGTACCCAACAGTTTATGTTGGCAATTTCACCCCAACTCGATCCCAGAAAAACGCAGATTTCTTTACCTTTTGATCCCACCCAACCGGGAACGGCTTCTGTACAAGTACTCAACTTGCAATGGAATGACCAAAAGCGCCAACGCAATATTCCTGTTGATATTTACTGGTCAACTGCTGCAACTATTGAAAAACCTGTAATTGTATATAGTCATGGCTTGGGATCAAACCGTACTGATTTACGCTACCTAGCTGAACATCTCGCATCCCACGGTTATGTATTTGTAGCTTTACAACATCCTGGCAGTGATGGAACCAATATCAACTTAGCAGCAGCAGGTAAAACTAGGTTTTTGAAGCCCCAAGAGTTTTTAGATCGTCCTAAAGATGTGAGTTTTGTGATTGATCAACTAGAAAAGCTCAATCAAACAGCTAACAACCCATTGCAAGGCAAACTTGCAACTAATAATGTGATGGTGCTTGGCTATTCTTTTGGCGGCGGTACAGCCTTAGCAGTTGCAGGAGCCGAATTACAACTAAAAAACCTCAAACAACGTTGCCAAGGTAACTTGGCTGTCTTAAGTCTGGGTGAAACTATTCAATGTGTTGCCCAAGAACTTCCAGAAAACACTTATCAACTGCAAGATACTAGGATAAAACAGGCGATCGCTTTTAGTCCTACAACTTCTTTAATGTTTGGCGAAACAGGTTTGACCAAGTTGCAAATACCTACATTAATATTGGCAGCTTCCGCAGATAAAAGTACCCCAGCTTTAACTGAGCAGATTATACCATTCAGCAAAATTACATCCCCAAAATGGCTGGTTGGAATAGTTGGGGGTACTCATTTGAGTGTCAAAGACCCTAGTACTACTTTGGATCAGGCCGGACAACCCAACACACCTTTTAGTGGCGGTGAAATAGTCGGCGAACAAGCCGCAGACGTTCGTAAATTTGCTCAAGCTATAGTTTTGGCAATGGCAGCACAGCTAACTCCAGAAGCCGAGAAATATGCCATTTTTCTCACCCCAGATTATGCTCAGTTAGCTTCAACTGCGGCATTTCCATTTCGTTTAGTTAGAGAAATTCCTCCCAATATTTTACCAATGGAAAAATAATCGTAGAATCTATAAATACTTGGTGTCTTAGTGCCTTTGTGGTTGAAGTTTTATTTACCACGAAGACACTAAGACACAAAAATAAATTATTAATAGCTATATCCATCCCCAGCAATAGGAAAGACATAATCGGAGAACAAAGGAAAATTATGATTGTCGCTGTGGCTTTCTTCATCTAAAACTTTGACGACTTTGTTATAAATGTCCTCTGCTTGTTGCGGGGAATCACCGATACTGGTTAATCCCAACTTACCAAACTGGGACAAACAACCCATGAGGTGAAACACTGTGCCTGTTTCATTACCAGTATCAAAGTGCAGCCTGTGGTGAGCGATGATATCCATCAAATCGTTAGGTAACAATCCTCGATAGCGGTCTTTTTGTAAATTGTCGGTGGCAATGTAGTATTTTGGACGACCTTGCTGACTGTAAAATAACCCTGTGGATAGGTCATAGCGACCAGTTGTTAGTAATTTTAAAGTCATAAAAGGATGAGTAGTGCCGCCTTTACGCAGGTTAATTTCGATCGCCTGAATATCCCAATCACCGCTACCTTGATCAACGGCGATAAAATCGACTCCAAAGCGCTCTAATGCGCCCTTTTCTGCCAGCTTTCTGCCGACTTGTAACCCCAGTTGTTGTAATTGCAACCGATAACTTTCATCTGCGGGAAATCGGCAACCCAGATAAATTTGACCATCTGGGCCACCAAGAATTTGGTCGTGGGTTGAGAGAATTTCTACTTCGCCATTCGGTGTAATGCGTCCTTGGACACTAGGCGATCGCTTGACTTCTCCCTCAATAAATGCTTCTACAATTGCCCCTAATTCAGGAATCCGTCCCGAAAAGTTCTCCCAAGTTTCTTTTTTAGCTTGAAAGCGCAAACTTGCAAAGCGATCGCTAATTGCTGTAATTCTTTCGGCATGAGAACCTTGATTTGGTGCTACATGCATAATGGGTCTAAGATCAAGCAGGGCATTTCCCTCTCCAGAAATACCTTCGTTGAGTTTCACTACCATGCGTTTTAATGTCGGTTGACGTTCCCACAAATCACAAGCTGCTTGGGCTAAATCTGGGGTATTCCAAATTCTTTCACTGCCATCTGGATGAGGAACTCCACTTTCAGCAAAGATTTGCCGACTACCACTTTTTGTCCCTAAAATTTGTAAATCTGGTGCAGCTGCATACAAAGGTACATTTAATTTTAAAGATAATTCTGCTTCTAAAAATGTCGCGTTGTAACACGCCATAAATGATTTTTCCAGCCTTACAGCTTGGCGAATCCGTTCTAGTAACCGGGGACGTTCTAAAATCTTTTCGCTCAGAGGTCGCAATGAGGAATCGTAAGCAGAAAGTAACAACAAGCGATTACGGGCATGAGAAAAGGGGATTCCGGGTAACAGTTGTAAATAGTAATCAATAATGCTGGGATGCAAAGGCATTGATGTAACATAAATCAGCCTAGTGCGAGGATTTCGCAGGCGCATCAAAGAAAATAGTAATCTTTCTTCATAATGTTCACAGCCTTCAATTTTGCGGAGTTCGCGCTGATCGATACTCAAAGAGGGAATGACAATAATATCTGCCTCACTATTGTCAAACAGCTCGATAGTTTTCCAGCGATCGCGCAAAGTTAACTGAAGATGACGAAACTTATCAACCTGTTCCGATTCGGAAATATTCAACGTCACCATAACTCTGCCCTGTCGTGATCTCAAATACAGCTTTATTACTCTGGTATATCGCAAAGCCAGTCAGATACTGCTAATATGCAATACTTCTTTGACTGCGGACATTAAATCAGTCAACACTTATCAAGTGTCTTTTGACTGTTCACTGGTAACGCTCTACTTTTGTCATAGTAAGTATTTGTGTAATATATTGCCTACTCTCCCAAAGAGCGATCTTGTCAAGATAGAACAACTACCAAAAAATGTTTGTAATAAACAAAACATCTAGAAAATATATGTATAGAGATGTTGCATACAATGTTTTTGTTTGATTTACTTAGCTCATTCCCTTCTAGAATGAGAAATATTATCTGCAAAATTTATTACTAGTTTTGCTCGTATCAGAGGGGGGATGATGAGCCGTCCAATAATTCTAGGTATTGTCGGTGACAGCGCCGCCGGAAAAACAACATTGACTAAGGGAATTGCCCAGGTACTGGGGCCAGAAAATGTCACGCTCATTTGCACAGATGATTACCATCGTTATGATCGCCAGCAAAGAGCAGAAATTGGGATTACGGCTCTTCATCCTGACTGCAACCATCTAGATATTATGCAGCAGCACCTGTCTTTATTACGCACAGGGCAGCCAATCCTCAAACCAGTTTACAGTCATAAAACTGGTAGCTTTGAAGCACCACATTATATCAAGCCGAATAAATTTGTAATTATTGAAGGATTACTTGGTTATTCTACTCGTGCTGCCCGTGATGCTTATGATGTTAAAGTTTACCTTGCACCACCTGAACAATTGCGCGCCAAGTGGAAAGTTAAACGGGATACCCAAAAACGGGGTTACAGTGCTGAACAGGTATTAGCAGAACTCCAAAAGCGCGAACCAGATTCAGAGCAATATATCCGTCCACAACGCCAATGGTCAGATATTGTAGTCAGTTTTTATCCGCCTAGTGAGGAAGAAGATGAAACGAATGGCCACTTAAATGTGCGTTTGGTACTTCGTCCGACAATTCCCCACCCAGATTTTACGCCCATTATCAAATCTAGCACTGATAATTCTGAGTCGGCGATCCGCCTGGGATTAGATCGGGACATGAGTAAACCCGTAGATGTCTTGGAAGTTGATGGTCATGCCACCTTAGAACAGGTGAATAAATTAGAGCATGTTATGTGTTCTGATATGCCTTACTTACACAGTGTATGCGATCGCGAGAGTAATCCAGAACTTGGCAAAGTCGCCGGCACAACTGGAGAGACGTTGCAGAGTTATCCTCTAGCTTTGACGCAGTTGATTATTACTTATCACATGCTCAAGGCGACGCAAATGTATCAGTAACTTAAGATATCGTCGTTCAAATGCCGATATTCAGACCAACATGAGGGCAGCACTGCCGATTTCATAGTTTGTCGTAATCCAATGCCTTAGCTTGTCCCTCAGCGATTTCTTGTTTAGCACGTTGTGCAGCAACTACCAGTTTTTGTTGCGTTCTCTGGAAGGATTCGTTCCACTGGGTTTCATCTTGTATATCATTAATATACTTAAATCGAACCGCCAAGTCGCCAAGAGCGCCAAGAAAAGAAACAAAGAATTTCATCAATGATTTAGGACTGCTATATATATGAAGGTGCGTTTTAGGATAACGCACCATATTCGTTTTTTAAGAAAAGTTAGGAATCGTAGAGTTTTCTAAATTCGCTACTAATTTTGCATTAAATTCTTCTTCAAACACTCCTTTTTTAAAATTTAAACTCCACAATTCTAAGGCACAATCATCATCAATTTGAGTTGGATAAACTTGCAAATTAACTTGTTGAAATTCTGGATAATACTCACATTTTACTGCGGCGATCGCTCCAATTTGTCGTCTATCTAATGCTACTGCTAATCTTAAAATACTACTCAATTGATTGACTATTTGTCGGTGCTGTTTATTCAGTAAATTACGATAATTTTCGTGCTTTTTCTTGGGTGCAGATTTGCGATGATAACGCGCTAAATTA
The DNA here is from genome assembly GCA_038259655.1 of Chroococcales cyanobacterium. Lineage (GTDB taxonomy): Bacteria > Cyanobacteriota > Cyanobacteriia > Cyanobacteriales > Nostocaceae > Halotia. The sequence continues at coordinate 1,468 of JBBSOP010000174.1, read as the reverse complement.
GCAATAATTTCTATTTCGGTTTCACTGTAGCCGAGTAATTCACCATTACGAATGAGATAGTAAGAGTGCTTGTGATGAGCCGAATGGCTAATATAGTGACCGCAATTGTGTAACATCGCAGCAGCCCAAAGTAATTGTCGCTCGTTCATACCCCAGTTGTGGAGTGTACCTTGAGTTTGATCAAATAAACTGAGGGCAAATAAAGCCACGCGATCGCTATGCTCTAATTTAATCTGATACTTGTTGGCATGTTTTAAGATACTCCGTTGGCGTACTGAACCTTGGTAGCGCAGTCTATCTTCAATTAAACCGTGGGCTAGCATCCAATCTACAATCACGCCTTCCCGCAGTGAACGCTCACAGGTTGTGATGGATTCAGCACCCAACAAAGTCATGGCTTCTTGTAAGATGACTGCACCAGCTAATATCACTTCAGCCCGCTTATCTGGCATACCAGATATAGCAGCCCTCTCGGAGTGGGTTAGTTTGCGTAAGCGATTTACCCACTCTCGCAAGTCATCAAGACTAAATTGATAGCCATTAAGAGTAGAAGGAACTGAACCCAAATTTTCCCGTGCATGAATCGTAGCCAGGGTTTCAATCGTGCCAGAAGTGCCAATTAACCTTGGAGATTCACCAAACTGGATATTTGCCAGCACTTCGTCTACAGCGCGTTCCAACATACCCCGTGCATAAGCTTGTAGGTACTGAAATTCTATATTGCTGATGGGGTCGGTGGTGATTAACTCGCTAGTGAGTCGGACTGCACCAACTTTTGTACTGGTAAGAGTCCGCGGTTCATGAGAGTCCCCCAAAATCAATTCTGTGGAACCGCCACCAATATCGATAATCATCTGGGGTTGGTTGTGAAATTCCATCCCCGATAACACACCTAAATAAATGCGTCGCGCCTCTTCTTGTCCAGAAATCAAATCAACGCTTAAACCTAATTCCGTGTATACTCTGTGCAGAAAATCTCGACCGTTGGGAGATTCACGCACAGCACTAGTAGCCACAGCGATGATAGTTTCAGCGTTGGAGGTTTTGGCAACTTCTTGAAAACGTCCTAAAGCTGCGATCGCTTTTTCAATGATTTCTGGTTTCAGTTCCCCCGTGGTAATATTGCGATCGCCTAGTCTCACAGTTTCTTTTTCTCTAGCGATGATGCTAAAAGCTGGTAGAGCCGGGTCAATTTTTACTACTACCATGTGCAGAGAATTGGTTCCCAAGTCAATGGCAGCAATAATTCGTTGTTGCTTAACTAATTGAGTACTAACACTTTCCCAATTAGCTGAAACTAAATTCAGTCCCATATCATGTATTATCAATATTTGTAGTTTATTATTTTTCTGAAATACTCAAAAATACTGTCTTTAATATTTAACAACTAATTTAGCCTGTTTCGTTTTAGGTAAAAAAAAGAAGTTGTAAAGAAGTGCAATTGCTTGACTTCACAAAGATTTACCAG
>JBBSOP010000173.1:0-9147 GCA_038259655.1 Chroococcales cyanobacterium | reverse complement strand
CAAGCGATCGCATTTTGTCCAGAGTTAGCCACAGCAACCATTCTCCGCACATGGTCAGGTATACGTCACCGTCCCGAAGGTCGCCCAGCCCCAATTATAAGTAAACTCCCAGGATTTAGTAATATCCTCCTCGCCACCGGACATTATCGCAACGGCGTTTTACTAGCACCTGCAACAGCTAATGCAATTCGTGAGATGATTATCTCTAATAATTAACTCTCAATAAAAAATACCTCTGCGCCTCTGCGTGAGGCATTTAACCCAGGAAAATAATAGCGTGTCATCAACAGAACATAAAATAACAGTAGATTCTCTAGAATGGTTTTATCGTGAATCTTTACCAATTGGTAGAACTGACCTACTGCCAGTAATTTTACTACATGGTTTAGTATCCCAAAGTTATAGCTGGCGGCACATTTTACCAGCTTTAGCAGCACAGGGAACAAGAGCGATCGCACCTGATTGGATCGGTTATGGCTTTTCTGCACATCCTGAAAAACGAGACTTTGCCTATACACCCGATGCCTTTATTACAGCCTTAGAAAAATTTATCAAAGCGCTAGAAATTGAGCGTTTTTCTTTAGTTGTCCAAGGATTTTTAGGCTCTGTGGGACTACAATACGCCTTACGTCACCCTGAACAAGTTGCCAACATAGCTATTCTCAATACACCAATTTCCACAGTTGCCAAATTGCCCTGGAAAATTAAACAAATGGGTTTACCCTTAGCAGGTGAAATGATGACCCAAGATCCCTTATTAGTTGACAGGACTCTAGAAGGTGGTAGCCGTTATCGCATCGAAGATCGAGATTTAGATGTTTATCGTAAACCTTATTTAAAAAGTTCTGCTCCTGGGCGTGGTCTTTTAGCAACTATTCGTAACTTGCAACTTGAGACCGCAATGGCAGAAATCGAATCTGGTTTTAAACAATGGCAACAACCAATCCTCCTACAATGGGGTGTGATTGACCCTTGGTTATCTGTAGAAATGGCCCAAAATTTTGCAGATTCTGTACCAAATACAGAAATAATAAAACTTAATAATGTCGGACATTATCCTCAAGAACACTACCACAAAACGATTCTAGAAGACATGTTGCCCTTTGTGCGTCGCGCTGAATCTAGTTAACACAAAATCATAAGTGTGTTTCTAACGGGGGCTGAAGCGCTAATTTTGCCAGTTTTGGACAATAATATCCAACAATTTCCTTAGCGATCGCATCTGGTCGAGAAATTTGGTCTAAATTGGTTAAATTCAAAAAAAGATGTTGTTGTGAAAATTCACACTTCTTCATCTATCTGTACCTTCTTGATCAATGACTGCATAAGATTTTGTCGTAACCTAGTAATGAGAGTACTTGCAGCCATTTAGGCTATTGCTACTTTAAAACAAGTTGATCAAGGCAGGTTACAATTCATGGCTTATTCCTGGTTTAAAGCGTTTCATCTTATCGGTATTGTAGTTTGGTTTGCTGGGTTGTTTTACCTAGTGCGTCTTTTTATCTATCATGTTGAAGCTAACCAAGAACCTGAACCAGCACGCACGATACTGAAAAATCAGTATCAAATTATGGAAAAACGCCTCTACAACATCATTACTACTCCAGGAATGTTGGTAACTGTAGCAATGGCAGTTGGTTTACTAAGTACTGAACCAGAAGTTTTAAAAGAAGGTTGGCTACATTTCAAGCTGCTATTTGTGGCTATTTTGCTGGGTTATCATTATTACTGTGGTCGTCTGATGAAGAAGTTAGCTGCTGATGAATGTCGGTGGAGTGGTCAGCAGTTACGGGCTTTAAACGAAGCACCTACAGTAATGTTGGTAGTAATTGTATTGCTAGCTGTATTTAAGAATAATTTGCCTACAGATATTGCTGCCTGGGCAATTTTTGGCATGATTATTTTGATGGCAGTCACTATTCAGCTTTATGCCAAAAAACGTCGGTTAGATAAAGAAAAATTGACGGCACAAATAGGACAAGTTCCTCAAGAACAAAGTTAGATAAACTTGAAAGTTCAGTACGGCAGAGGGCAAAAAATATATTTTCTTCCTCCTGCCTCCTTCAACAGGCAATTTGAAAAAAATTCTCCGCTGCTAAATCACAACGGAGAGATATTAAAGTTAAAGTTCGTCAGGTGATCGGAATGTTATTTATTTAATATTTATATGACCCGTATTAATTCCGCCATTAGATAGAGAAATCGCCCGATATTATCTGAATAACTGTATAGATGAACACGAGCAAAAAAATATTAATCAAAGGAGTAAGTAACCTTCAGGAATTGCATACACCATAATGAATGAAAATTATTTTTCTCTTTGTGTCTTTGTGCCTTAGTGGTGAAAAAGCTTGAACCACAGAGACACCAAGACACAAAATTTTTTCAAGTGCTGTTTTACCCCGCCAAGTTCCCTTGGCGAAATACTAATACCTCTTCACCTGGTGAAATTAATACTTTATCCACTGGTAGAACAGCTAAAGCATTAGTTTGAGCTAAATTAATTAAATTCCCAGAACTATTACTACCAGAGACTTGGTAAAATTCGTAAACTCCATCAATTAAATGTAAACCACCCCAAATATAAGTTTCAAACTTACCATTTGATCGTAATTCATCATGCGATCGCACCCGCAAAAACTCTAATTTTCCACCTTCAGCCAGTCCAGATAGTTTTTTGATGGTTGGTTGCACAAACCGCCAAAAAGTTACCAAAGCAGAAGCAGGATTTCCTGGTAAACCAAAGTACAACACTGAATTGTGTGTAGGAAAATTAGCAACAGTGAGAGGTTTGCCCGGTTTCATCGCCACAGCACGAATATGAATTTTGGCTTCTAGGGATTCCAAAATCGTGTCAACATAGTCATAATCACCCACCGAAACCCCGCCAGAAGAAATCACTATATCAGCATTAGCTATGGCATAAGCAATAACTTCTTGCAGAGCAACCGGATCATCCTTCACAATACCTAACAATAGAGGTTCTGCTCCACTCTTTTTTACTAAAGTTGCTAGGGCGTACTGATTAGAATCGACAATTTGCCCAGGTTGCAGCGGTTGTTCAGCTGTGACTAACTCGTCACCTGTAGAAAAAATTGCCACTTTTGGACGACGGTAAACACTTAATTGGGGACACTGTGCCGCAGCTAACACAGCAATGTTCTGGGCATTTAACTTAATTCCTGGTAGTAGTAGTTGGGTTCCAGCTTGGTAGAAAGCAGCTTTATGTCTGACGAATTGTTGCGATTTGGGTGCATCGAGGATTAAAACACGATTTTCTTCCCGGCGTGTCTTTTCTTGCATAATTACAGTATCCGCCCCTGCTGGCATCACCGCACCCGTAAAAATCCGTGCTGCTTGTCCTGGCTGAATCATAGACTGGGGTTGATATCCTGCGGGAATTTCTTCTACAATTTCCAGAAGCATTGGTTGGGCGCTACTAGAGTGCTGTACATCTTCGTAACGTACTGCATAGCCGTCCATTGCCGAATTATCCCAATGAGGAAAATCTAACGAACTAGTGACAGGCATTGCCAAAATGCGATCGCTTGCTGCCCATAAGTCTATAATTTCTGTATCCCGTTGTTCATTGAACGGTTGCACTAAATTTAAAATAATTGCTTCTGCATCCTTGACTGACAGCATAGCGAATAGCCTTAGACTTGAGTATTAAAATCAGGCGTTGCTGAATTAAGATATGAAATTCAAAAATCAAGTATTCTCAACTGTTACTCTCTGCGACTCTGCGCGGCAGTCGCTATAAGTCGGGGAACCCGCCGACAGTCGCCTCAAGTCGGGAAACCCGCCCACGGCGCTGTCTCCCCAACGCGCTGCCTTGCCTCTCGGTGAGGTAAATTCATATTCTCACTCAGCAACGCCTAAAATCACATTTCTTTTTGATTAAAAGGTAACTCTGCATTCATCGCGTCAATTTCCTGTTGTTCGAGTTGATTAACTTCTTTAATGTAGGGGCGGATAATTTTTGCTAAACGATTGTTGTAAAAACGGTGCAGACTATGATTAGGCATAGCAGGAAAACCACGACGTTTTTTGTGACGGCCTCCTGCACCGGGATCAAAGCTTTCGATATTGTTAGCGATCGCCCACTCAATCGGTGCATAATAACAAGCATCAAAATGCAAGCAATCTATTTCTTGGAAACTACCCCAATAGCGTCCATATAATCTGTCTCCCTTAAATAAACAAAAGGACATACCAACAGGTTGACGATTGTCTTGTTCGTTATATGCCGCAAAAAACAACACTCGATGCCGATAATCACTATGTAGCTGCTCAAAAAACTGCTTTGTTAGGTACTTGCTACCCCACCAGCCAAACTTATCACAAGTATTAGCATAGAAATCATACATCAAAGAAAATAAAGACTGAGGAATTTCATCACCAGTCAGCGCTTGTAGTCTTAAACCTACCTTCTCAACTGCTTTACGTTCTCGCTTAATATTGCGGCGTTGATTGGCGTTAAACAATCCCAAATAATCATCAAAAGTTTTAAAACCTAAATTTTCCCAGATATAGCTGTGGTGTAACCAACTAGTAAAACCCTGTCGTTCTAGCACTGGTTGCCACTGGGGATCAACATAAAGAAAATGACACCCAGAAATTCGATGTTTAGCACAAAAAGTGTCAATTTCATGCACAATTATCGCTGTAATTTCATCTTCATCTTCCCCTGGAGCAATTAAAAACCGATAGCCTTCAGCAGGGGTAAATGGTGCCATTCCCAACAGCTTGGGGTAATATTGTACACCTATGCGATCGGCTAACTCTGCCCATTGGTGATCGAAAACAAATTCACCATAGCTATGTCCTTTGAGGTAAAGTGGCGCTATTGCTATCAGCGTTCTATCTCGCCATAGTGTCAAGTGATTTGGCAACCAGCCTGTTTTAGCAGTAGCACTTTGTGAAGTCTCTAAATGATTTAGCCATTGCCACTCTAAAAACGGAGTTTTTAATGGCATTGCTAAAGCATCCCACGCATCTTGGGGTACTTCGGCAATTTTGTTGATCCAAACAGTAGAGTATCGAGGCTTAAGTTGTTCCATGTCAGGGTCAGGAAGAGCAGGGGAAGCAGGGGAGGCAGGGGAGGAAGGGGAGTAAATATTTCCTATGCCAAATGACCAATGCCCAATGCCCTATTCCCTATTTAGGTTAATCTAATCTGCTTATCGTTGCAGGCGATAGTGCAGGAAGACTTCTTGCTCGACTGTCTTGACTTCTAAAAGCTGGAGTCGGGGAGCTAATTCTAAAAGACAGCCTTTACCTTCTACTGGTGTGGGTGCAGTATTACCACCTAAGATCAAAGGGCAGACAGTAAGCCATAATTCATCAATTAAATCTAATTCCAACATAGAGGCTATTAATTCACCACCACCCAGTACCGCTAAGCGTGTTATATGTATAGATGCCAGGTGTTGCAAAGCAGCTAAAGTGTCGATTTTGCCTGTTGGTGTTTCAAAAACCAAAATCTGCTCAAATCTGGCAGGACACTCCTTTGTAGGGGTTTCCCCAGCAACAAGAAGTGTCTGTTCGTGTTCTTGCCAAGAGTGCGCCCCCGCTGTAGTCGTGAGCAACCAGCGCCTGATTGGCTGCTGAAAAAAGTAAATTTCCGGACTGAGGTTAGCTGATTGTGTAATCACTATATGAATCGGCTGAGCAGGCTTACCCCCCTGTATTCGGTGTTGTAGCAGAATTGGTTGTGATACCGTAAGTGTTGTACCGTAGGCACGGAGAGTCCCAGCACCAAACAAAACGGCATCAGAGGCAGCGATTTGTTTTTCGAGGTGTGCTTTATCAGCCCCTGAACCAAACCGAGCAGGCGATCGCTGAAAATCTGCTATCTTACCATCTGCACTCATTGCTAAAACTACTGTGGTGTGAGGACGATGTTGCACCATCTGGTTGTTTTAATAATCTAGGTATTTTCCTTATTAGTGTGTTGATTTCAAAAAATTTTTGCCTGCAAGCTAACGTTTACTGTTGTCATTATTGTATCTCTATGCAACATAATTCACTTTCATCACCCTCTGCAAGTTTTGGTATAACATGTTTCTTTTCGCATCTCAAACACTTGATATTGTTAGAGGCTGACAACAAAGTTCTCATAACTTGACAAAATGTCTCCTTTAAGTAGGTCTAATTGCATATCGTTGCTGTTGTGGTTTGCAGATGCGAAGTGAGACAATAGATGGCTAAGCTCCGTCAATCATCCTTTCGTCGTATTTTAGTAACAAGAATTTTGTTGCTGTTTGTCCCAGTGTTATTTATAGGACAAATTGTAGCTTTAAATAAGGCACGTTCTAGCCTGTTAAAAACGGCTCGTCAAAATCTCACAGAAAGCGCCGTCACTAAAGGTGAGAAAATTGTTAGTGCGATCGCTAGCCTCAAAACTAACTTGTTAATTGCCAGTAAAACAGTAGTTGTTCAGTCTGGGTCGCCTACTGAAGTGCAAGAATATCTCACTCAGCTAGCAGAAATGCCAAATTATGTTGATATTGAGTGCTTGCAATTAAGCAATGTAGAAAATGATCATATTATCGCCAGTACCTGTGGCGACAAGGCACTTACAGACTTGACATTACCTTTTGCTAGTGATGGAGTTGATGTTAAGACAATAATCCCTTCAAAAGTAGGAATAACTGGTCAAGCTAACACACAAAACCAATTGCAGGTAGTCTTGTGTGTACCAGTATACAATCAAACTGGAAAATTGCAGTATGCTTTGAGTCTTAAGTCATCACTGTATAAGCAAACCAAAAATGGGCCGGGATCACTTGCAGGATCAATGTTAGTAATTGCTGAGGACGGCACAATCCTTGCACACCCATCAATAGAACGAGTAGGAAGTAATATTCAACAACATCCAGATGCATCTCGACTTAAAAGTGTCGTTAAAAACGCAATTGCTGGGCGCGATAGTTCGAGCAATTTATCTTTTAAAGAAAATAGAGAACTAGTAGCTGGTTATACAACTATTGCTAATCCAGTGACACAACAGCAGGGGCAAAAATGGATACTAATAGCTGTTACAAGTGTAGATAATGCCTTGTTAGGTTTAGAGGAAATAAAACTCATCCTCATCGTTTTGACAGTTGGTTTAATTGGTGCGAGTTTATTGGCATCGCTTTATTTAGCTCCTTACCTAGCACGTCCAGTAGAAGAACTACGAGATTATGCTTTGAATATTCATAGCCACCATGCCGCACAACCGATACCCCACAACTTTAAAATCCGGGAATTTAATCAACTGGCACAAGCACTAGACCAAATGGTTGAGAGACTCAAAGCTTGGGCAGAAGAATTAGAAATCGCTTGGAAAGAAGCTAAAACTGCTAATCATGTCAAAAGTCAGTTTTTAGCTACAACTTCTCATGAGTTGAGAAATCCATTACACACAATTATTAGCTGCGTGTCTGTGGTTCAAGATGGCTTGTGCGATAGTCGAGAAGAAGAAATGGAGTTTCTCAAATGCACTCATGAAACAGCAATTCATTTATTAAATATTATTAACGAGCTGCTTGATATTTCCAAAATTGAAGCAGGTAAGCTCTCGGTAGCCATAGAACTTATCGACTTGCGAAAATTATTGCAAGATGTCGTTAATTTACAATCAATCAATGTTCAAAAGAAAGGCTTGCAGTTAAAAATCAACCTCAGTGATGAGCCAATTTCTGTAAAGGCGGACGCAGCCAAATTAAAACAGGTATTAATTAATATTATCGGTAATGCTACTAAATTTACCGACCAAGGAAACATTGCGATCGCTACAGAAATTCAACATACTGATGTAAAATCACAAGTGATTGTGAGTGTTACCGATACAGGTTTAGGAATTGAACCTGCTCAACAGCACAAATTATTTCGTCCATTTGTCATGGTAGACGGTGGTAGCACACGTAAGTTTGAAGGTACAGGACTAGGGTTAGCTATTTCACGGAATTTGATTGAACTCATGGGAGGTAGCATTACTCTTGAAAGTGCAGGTCTAAATTTAGGCACAACAGTAAAGATTGTCTTGCCTTTGATTGATATTTCTCCTGCATCTGCACCAACAGAAAAAGAGGGTTTAGATAATTTAGATTCCTACCCTACCCATATAGAAGGCTCACTGCAAAAAAACTCCACCGCAGTCAGTAAATCTAAGAAAACGGAGTTAAACGGAGATAGTTGTGAGTTACCACCGGTAGAAAATATTTATGAACTGAGTTTCACGCCCCAGCAAGATGTTCTTCCCAGGTTCTCATCAAAAGGAGCTTGTGCTAACAAAAATTGCGAAAGGTAGGGTATTAATTAATATATATTTGTTGTGGCGATCGCACGCTGCAATAAGCATTAGTTGATTGAAACTTAGTGCAATCTTTACCAGTTAACAACTATCAAACTCACCATCTTTGTAAATTCCTGATCAGCAGTGACTAAGTTAGCTCCGGCTTGAAGTGCAGTGGAAGCAATAATCGCATCTGGTAGTTTTACACCATATTGCAATCGGATTTGAATGATCTGTTTGATTAATAAATTATTACTAGCTAGCAAATTAATTACCTCTACACGTTTGAGAAACTGGTCAAATAACTGCTTATCGTCTTCAGTCAATCTAGAAAATGCGAGAAATTCAATTTGGCTAATTACATAAATTCCAACCCAATCAGAGTTTTGTAATAATGTAACCAACGTTGTAGAGCCTTGTAATAGAGCTACGATGGCATTTGTGTCGAGGAGATAACGTTTACCACTCATCCCGTAACATCCTCTGCATCGCTACACTATCACCTTTCCAGTTTAAACGTCCTGCTAAATCCGAAAAATCGTAAGATTTTTCTTTTGAATTTTCTGGGATACTGGGGTTTAACACTATAACTACATCAACAGTCCCAGCCGATAATTCTGTGGGTACATCGAGGTGTAAATTTCCGGATGCATCAATCATTGCTGCTAGCTTTAAAACTTTCATCTTCTACATAATCTATATATATTTACTCTTAATTATAAGTATGATCGCACGCTGCAATAAGCACTAGTTGACTGAAACTCAGTGCGATATATACACTTGACTTTATAATCAGTCTCTATGACAAAAAACCAGTCTTTTGACTTTTGCGTAGCGGTACTAATCCCTTAAATAAACAGCTT
>JBBSOP010000172.1:0-9149 GCA_038259655.1 Chroococcales cyanobacterium | reverse complement strand
TGACAGGCTTCTGGAGCGATCGCACAACCTAAAGCTAGATGACCAAACCAAGTACTAGGGAGAATTTTAAGACTTGTGTGTACACCGTAGCCTTGTAGGAGAGAGGTTTGGAGAGAGGTCAAAACAGTACTGTACCTAAGCGAGAACCGCTATAAGATAAAGAAAGTTTGCTGACGACAACACAGCGTCTTACTACCAAATAACCCATGCAACCATTCAAAACCCTACTACGCGTTCGCCACTATGAAATGGATGCTCTGGGACATGTTAACAATGCAGTTTACCAAAACTACTTAGAACAGGCAGCCATTGAACATTCTGAATATCTGGGTGTAAATTTTGATTTTTATCGAGAATTGGGTGGCGTGTTCGTCATGCGGCGGGTAGAAATTGAATATTTGCGTCCTTCTGTAGCTGGTGACACGCTAGAAGTCACCACTTGGTTGAAGCAAATGCGTGGTACTCGCGCTTTTCGCTGTTACGAAATTCGCAAACAAAACCAAGATGATTTGTTAGTCACAGCAGAAGCGCTATGGGTATGGGTGGATACCAAGACAATGCGCCCAAGACCAATTCCTAATGTGATGTTAGACAAATTTTTAAACATTCAAACTAGTGGTCTGTCAAGTTAGTTTTGAGGGTTAAAATAACGAACCGCAAAGGACGCAAAGTACACAAAGGAAGAAAAATTAAGAATGAGTTCACCAATCAAATTTAATGTGATGAACTACTAGTTGTGGAGTTCTCTAAACTTATTTTCCCGATGATTTCTGAGAACGGCTCATCATGTTGATGCGATCGCTCAATTGACGTAGAGTTTGTAGTAAAGCGCGATCGCTTTCTCGGAGTTGGTTGATTTTGTCATAACTATAAATCACCGTTGTATGGTCTTTACCACCAAACTCTTCACCAATTCTCGGTAAACTCAAATCGGTATGTTGACGCATAAGATACATCCCTATTTGACGCGCCCAGCTAATTTCCCGTCGCCGCGAGTTGCTCTTGAGGTCTTCAATCGAAATACTAAAGGCATCAGCAATAACCATTAAAATTGCTTCGGGAGTAGCTTCTACTTTCTCGCTAGGTGTCTCTAAAACTGGTGCGAGGTTTTCCACAGTCATAGATAAACCCCAAATGGAAATGTAAGCTACCGCTCGAATTAAAGCTCCTTCCAATTCCCGAATATTAGAAGTATAGTTAGCAGCAATATACTCAACGACATCTCTAGAAAGGTGAATATTTTCGTATTCAGCCTTTTTTTGCAGAATTGCCATCCTGGTTTCTAAATCTGGAGTTTGCACATCAGCAATTAACCCCATAGAAAATCTAGAACACAGACGTTCTTGCAGCCGAGGAATTTGATTAGGAGGGCGGTCGGATGCAATCACAACTTGCTTGCCAGCTTCATGTAAAGTATTAAAAGTATGAAAAAACTCTTCTTGGGTATACTCTTTACCTTCAAGAAATTGAATGTCATCTACTAACAACACATCAGCAGCCCGATAATGTTCTCGAAAAACTTGCATACTATCATTGCGGATTGCTGTAATTAAGTCGTTAGTAAACTGTTCGGTAGATACATAAAATATCTTGGAATCTGGGCAAATTTCGCAGCGGTAATGACCAATAGCTTGCATGAGGTGAGTTTTACCCAAGCCAACACCACCGCACAGAAATAAAGGATTAAACTCTCTACCTGGAGATTCCGCAACAGCCAAAGATGCTGCATGAGCCATACGATTGTTAGCACCAACTACAAAGCGAGAAAATACATATTTAGAGTTTAATTCGGTAGTTGTCTGGCCTTTTTTAGGAACAGTTTCAGCAGCAACGCTTTGGTTTGGTAAGTACCCAGTAACTTTTTGTTCACCCAGATTTGAGACTCCATCACCCTGAGCAACAGTAATATAAATTTCTACGGGTTTACCTAGAATGTCTTGTACCACATTGGCAATAGTGTTGATGTAATATTTTTGTAACCAATTACGAGCAAAAGGGTTAGGAGTGATAATTACCAAGCAATTATTTTCTAAGCGCTCCGCACTAGCAGTTTTAATCCAAGTTTCAAAGGTGGGACGGGATAGTTCTACCTGTAGACGCTCTAGTACCTGATTCCATAGACTTTCAATGGGAATTTCCATCATTTACCACCTTTGCTGCTAATCGTCACAATAGAAGATATAAGCAAGCACTAATTTATCATTCATTAGTCCTAGACCTGGGACATATTCGGTAGGCGATATATCCTACCACCCACTGTTCAGTACAAAGAAGCAAAAATACATGAAGACAACAGAACATGACTTGGAAGGCCAAGACAATGATACCTGGGGTTTTACCCACAGGAGGGGATCAACCAATATTATGTTAATGCTATTGGGTGGAGTAGCAGCATTGTCACTAGGAAGCTGCTCTCTTTTACCTGCTAAGAATGATTCTTTGTCTCAGGTTCCAGAACAAAAAACAAATAATACTAATCCAATAATTGCTCCTCCACCCATTATTTCATCGTCAGGAGATCCTAATTTTGTAGTCAAAGTGGTACAAAAAATCGGAGGTGCAGTAGTTCGGATTGATTCTTCTAGAACAGTCACTTCTCGCGTACCAGACGAATTTAACGATCCATTTTTCCGGCGATTTTTTGGTAATGCTATCCCATCAGAGCCAAGACAGCGAGTTGAACGGGGTAGCGGCTCTGGGTTTATTATTGATTCTTCAGGTCGAATTTTAACTAATTCTCATGTCGTAGATGGTGCTGATGCTGTAACCGTTACCCTCAAAGATGGCAGAACTTTTGATGGCAAAGTACTGGGTGAAGATCCCGTCACAGATGTAGCTGTAATTAAAATTGATGCTAATAATTTGCCAATCTTAGCTTTGGGTGACTCCGATGCTTTGCAGCCAGGTGAAGCGGTAATTGCCATTGGTAATCCTTTAGGGTTAAATAATACCGTCACCTCTGGGATTATTAGCGCTACAGGTCGTTCTGGTAGTGACATTGGTGCTAGTGACAAGCGCGTTGACTATCTGCAAACTGACGCAGCAATTAACCCAGGTAACTCCGGTGGACCATTGCTGAATGATCGTGGTCAAGTAATTGGGATGAATACAGCTATTATTAGAGGCGCTCAGGGTTTGGGATTTGCTATTCCCATCAACACGGTGCAAGGAATTGCTCAGGAATTAATCAAGAACGGTAAGGTTGATCATCCTTATTTAGGCATTCAAATGGTGACACTAACGCCAGAAATAAAAGAAAGAATTAATGATAGAGGAGGCGATCGCCTCAGTGTAGCAGTAGACAAAGGCGTTTTGCTAATTGATATTGTTCCTCGTTCCCCGGCATCACTTGCTGGACTGCGAGCGGGTGATGTAATTCAAAGCATTAATAACCAACCTGTAACAACAATTGAAGAAGTACAAAAGCTGGTAGAAACTAGCAAAATCAATAGTCCCCTACAAATCCAAGTAAATCGGAATGGGCAAATTGCTCCCATTATAGTTACTCCTGCACCTTTGCCAATGCAACGTGAAGGCTGATTTGGTTGCTATTTAACCCGCAATCAATCTTTGAGTTTTGGCTGTCGCTATTTAAAGACTTCAGCCATATACTGCTTTGGGGTTTTTGCCAAAGTTTTATTTTCAAGTCCAAAAGCAGAAAAATCAAGAAATAAGATTGCTATAAACTGCACCAAAAGTATGATCGGCATTCACCTCAATCACCAAATCGATGGCTGATGAAGATTTGACCAATGGCTTGATAAATAATTCTGGGTGAAGCGATCGCCAAAAATAATTGACAAATTCTTCAACTTGTGAGTCAGTCATTCCCGATTTACCAGCAGCAATCATTTGTTGTTCTGCCTGTTTGCGCCATGCCAAAGAACAATGATAATCAGTAGGATAAAGCAAGATTAGACTGTCTAATCGTTCCCACAGTGGCAGATAATCATTTAAATGCTGATTTAAATCACGAGCAAAAACCCGATCTTCATCTGTAATAATTGGTGGTGGCGCACTATTAAACACTTTAGGATCAATTGGTCTGACACCCACAAACCAACCTTCAAACAACACAATATCTATATCTGCAATGATTTCTGGATTGGTGCGATCGCCTGCACCATTGTAAGCAGATTTATCAAAGCGCGGAACAATCACCGGACTTTGGTATTGGCGAATCTGATCTAGTAAGTTTAAACCTAAGTCTATATCGTGAGTTCCTGGTGGCCCCCGCCAAATCAAACGCGGATCTTGTTTTGTTAAAGCCAGGCGATCGCTGTAGGTTTTATACAAGTCATCTAAAGATAAACTTAAGGTACGGTATCCTAACTGCTGAAGAATCAAAATCAGCACTTGGGACATTGTAGTTTTACCTGTACCTTGTCCTCCTAAAATTCCCTGAATTAGAGGACGGCCTAATTTTTGGCGATGGGATGCTATTTTTATAGCTAAAGGTAGCCATAAATCCCACAACACAGTTAACATTTCCTGCGGTGGTAGACTGAGGCTAGTTTGGCAAAGCTGGCTAAAAGCTGGCCAGATAGATTTAAGTAAATGCGATCGCGTCTGTATTACTTCATCAATATTTTTTGGTGTGATGCCAAAAGCTTTTGCTCTTAATTGATCTGCCAACACTGTTGAGCGTGCTTGCTGTAGCCAAGTTGTATCGATGACATCTGTTGTCAAAATTGCACTTAGCCACAAATCCATCTTATTTAACATCATGTTCCCGTGATACTATCTTTCCTCCTGCCCCCTTGCTTCTACACCGATGGGATATTTTTTTAGTTGGAAGTTCCTTCCATGCCCTATACCCCATGCCCTATGCCCAAAGTGGCGGGGCGGCTATCTTGAACATTCCACAAGAAAATACAGTTTCCCGCCGCTTTCTATGAACCCAGTTTAAAGGCTTCAACAAACATGCTGTAAATAAAACCCACTTTGAGAAGATTTATTGATTCTACCCAAAGCGCTTGTCTAGCCAAAAAGCTGCGACTATAAAATATCCTGCTAGCAACCTCTGTCAACGCGACTAAAAAGCCAGCTATCATAATATCTATCGTACCTCTTTGTCCAGCTATAGTAGAAATCGCTGTTCCTAAAAAGAAGCCAAACAAAAAACAAATTATCAGTAGCGATAGTCTCCGCCAAGGATTTAAAAACCATTGCCCTAAGCTTCTAGCAATGGACTCAAATAAATTATTAAGACGAGTATTTTGCATCAATGAGACTGATAGGGGAAAGTCAAGATTTGATCAAATATATTGATATTTAGGATATCGGTTTTAGCATAAACTTAATTGAAATAGGATTGTGAATATTTACTGAGTTGATTGTACTTATCAAATTTGATACATTTTTTTATCCTGAGAGCAGCACCTTCTATCGATAGGTATATTTTTTGTCATAGTTTCTTACAGTACGAGGATATTTTTTACAAAAAAGCGAGCATTGTTAAGAAATATAAAAAATTCCTAGCAGCGAAATTTGGGAGTTTGACAAAAGTTACCTTGTTACTCACATTACGCAAATACCCAAAATTTCTGTTTGTGTTTCTACGAGTAAATTTGCTATTTATGTATCAAATTTTGATTTGAATATGATCTTACGTTGATAAAAAGCCACGAATAAATAAGGATTGAGTCCTTTTTCTAGTTGAGAAATCAGGTAATCATTCATGCCTATAGGTTCTGACAAAAATGATATTTATGATACACTTCACTCCATAATCATACGAGAGTCTAAGGTAGGTAAGTGAGCAACTTTCCATAATTGCTACTTTTGAATAATAGGCTACCATTTGGTCAAGACTAGACAAATATTTATTTCTAATAATTATCAATTATGAAATCTTCGGTGTATCGTAACGCTGCTATTACAACTTGTATATTGGGGCTACTGGGTTTACTAGCAGGTTGCTTGGGAATGACTGTATCTTTTGAGTCTGCAAATCCCGATAAATCTTTGGCAGTATCGGATAATACCACTCCCTTAGAGACAAATCCAGCATCAGAAGTTGCATCGCAAACAAGTATTTCTGCTAGCGTTACCAATCCCCCAAGTACTAGCCAAACTACCTCTATTTTGGCATCTCGTCAGGGTTCGGCTGACAATACTAAACAGCAGGGGAGTTTGCGGATGAGCAATCAAACAGAGCAGCCTGTGCGGCTGGCACTATTAGCCAGAGAATCGCCAGTCAAAGGCTCTAGTAAAAAAAATAACTCTGATGTTCCAGCACATTGGGATTTTGCTCCTAGCGAAGGTAGTAACAAAGGGTTGATTCTTTCTTTGCCTAATGGGAACTTAAAGTTAGAAAAGGGAGATATATTAGTGGCTTTTGCACAAGATGGTTCCCGACGCTATTGGGGCCCTTACGTTGTTGGGGAAACTTCTTTACCCATTTGGAACTCTCAAAACCAAGAATGGCAATTAGTACTTAGTCAGTAATTGCTTAAAAAGCAGGAATAAAGAACAAAATATAGATAGTCAACGACTAGTGATTAATGACTGTTGACTATATGACTTATTGACAGATAGCGAAATGAGGATGAAATTGAGTGTTCCCCCTGTTGTTGATCACTGGTTCAAAAAGATAGTGACGCGTCCGTATCTTGCTGCAACTGTGTCAATTCTGTGGTTGATACTGATTAATTGGGTAGCTTACTGGTGGAATTTGGGCAGTATTGGCTTGATTGATGAAACCGAGCCGTTATTTGCCGAAGCTTCTCGTCAAATGTTTGTCACAGGTGACTGGATTACTCCTTTTTTCAATGGTGAAACTCGTTTCGATAAACCTATTTTAATTTACTGGTTTCAAGCGATCGCCTATGCAATTATTGGAGTGAATGAGTGGGCTGTACGCCTACCTTCAGCGATCGCTGCACTGGCAGTCATTAGCTTGACCTTTTACACTTTACAATGGCATTTAGCAAAAAAAGACGAAGTAGAGCAGATTTCACGCCCTACTCGTCGCTATTTAACGGCTGCTGTAGCAGCTGCGGTGCTGGCATTCAACCCTGAGATGGTTGTCTGGGGTAGAACTGGTGTCTCAGATATGCTACTGACTGGGTGTATGGCATCAGCCTTGTTATGCTTTTTTTTGGGATATGCGAGGGGGAAAGAGCAGGGGGCAGGGAGCAGGGAGCAGGGAGAAGAGGGCAGGGGGCAGGGGGCAGGGAGCAGGAGGCAAGTAATAACTAGTAAATCTCTACTTCCTAGTAAGTGGTATTTGGCTTTTTATGTATTAATTGCTGGGGCAATTTTAACTAAAGGCCCTGTGGGAATTGTTTTACCTGGGTTAATTATTTTTGCTTTTCTGCTGTATGTTGGCAAGTTGCGAGAAGTATTACAGGAAATGCGCTTTTTTGTCGGGATGCTGATTATTGTGGGTTTATCAGCCCCCTGGTATGTGTTGGTGATTTGGCGCAATGGCTGGAGTTTTATTAACTCCTTCTTTGGTTATCACAACCTGGAACGCTTTACAGAAGTGGTTAATGGTCACTCAGCTCCCTGGTACTTTTACTTTTTAGTAGTGTTGTTAGGTTTTGCACCGTACTCAGTTTACTTGCCTTTGGCAATATTTCGGCTGAAGTTTTGGCAGCGATCGCTCTGGCGCGCTCAAGAACGGGCTGGGCAATTGGGCTTATTTGTCTGCATCTGGTTTTTGGGTGTTTTTGGCTTTTTTACTATTGCTGTTACCAAGCTTCCCAGCTACGTTTTGCCTTTAATGCCAGCAGCCGCTATTTTAGTAGCCCTATTATGGAGCGACTTTTTCTCAAGTAAAAACGAAGTAACATCATTCCCCTCATCTTCTCTTCCCTTCTCTACTTTTCTCTGGAGTGGTTGGATAAATGTCGTGTTTTTATCCGCACTAGCAGTAGGAATGTTTCACTTATCTGAGTTATTAGGTAGCGATCAAGCTGCGCCTAATTTCCGCCTCCAGATTGAAAACTCTGGTTTACCCGGACTGGGCGGCTGGATTTTGCTTTTGAGTGCTGTTATCATCGCCTTTTTAATTGTTAGTCGCCGTTGGTACTCTGTGATTGGCATGAATTTACTGGCGTTTGTGGCATTTTTGATCATTGTTTTAATGCCGGCTATGTTTTTGATGGATCAAGAGCGTCAGCTACCTTTAAGACAGTTGTCTGCGGCTGTAGTACAAGTACAGAAGCCAAATGAAGAAATAGTCATGGTTGGATTTAAAAAACCAACTGTAGTTTTTTACTCTCATAAACACGTAAATTTTATCAAGCTGACAAAAGATGCTGTCAAGCATATTCAAAACCAAGTTGCCCAACAAGAACAGTCTGTTTCGTTGTTAGTACTGGCTGAACAGAGAAACTTTGTCAAAATGGACTTGCAGCCAGATGGTTACGAAAATTTAGCTACAAAAGGTGCTTATCAGTTAAATCGAGTCAATTTTAAGAAAATGAAACAGAAAAAATCAAACATATCATAAGTTAAAGTGCGATAAGGGATGTGCAGAGAAATAAAGTACCTATTATCTAAGATCGTGGGTTTCGACTGCGCTCAACCCACTGTCTAAGAGTCGAGGGCTGAGCGAAGTCGTTGGCGTAGCCTCTCGTAGAGAAGCCCGATCTTTTGGTACACTATTTGACCGCAGTCCCTAACTACTTAATATTTGTAGTTAACAGTTAACTGTCATCAGACATACAATAGCTGTATTGAGTCATCGATGAGGAGTGCGATCGCTATGACCGCAGCAACCAAGAAACTTACTTTTGCAGAGTATCTCAAGTATGATGATGGCAGCGATACTCAATACGAATTGGTTGATGGAGAATTAATCGCCATGAGTCTCGGCACTGGCAAGCACGGCGGCATCTCCAAGTTTTTGGAAAGAAGATTCGATGATGAAAGTGCCAAAATAGGAAGAAATTGGACAGCACAAAAGTTTTCCGTCGGCATTCGTTCGCCACGCGGGGGACGCTGGGACACTTCGCGGGTTCCAGATGTAGTAGTTTTACCAACAGAGCAGTGGGAAGCACTCTTTAACCGGGAAGCAGTCATCGAACTCAACGAACCTCCCCCTATACTTGT
This sequence comes from Chroococcales cyanobacterium, assembly GCA_038259655.1. GTDB lineage: Bacteria > Cyanobacteriota > Cyanobacteriia > Cyanobacteriales > Nostocaceae > Halotia. The sequence continues at coordinate 86 of JBBSOP010000172.1, read as the reverse complement.
GGTGGAAGTCGTCAGCGAATCTACCCAAACCACAGATTACCGCAGCAAGCGTTCTGAGTATGCTGTCCTCGAAATTCCCGAATACT
>JBBSOP010000171.1:0-9164 GCA_038259655.1 Chroococcales cyanobacterium | reverse complement strand
TGGCAGATCAATGGTCAATCTTGGGGTAAAAAGCTCAGAGATGGACTTATTAAATATCGTAATATTGGTCATGATTGGCAGTTTAATCAACAGCAAATAGGACTGCTACAGCAATATTATGATGCTAATAAATTATTGGTGGATTGTCTCAATTGTGCGGTAAGTGTAACTCCATTAGTACAGCAAGAAATTGAGGAAACATTACTATTAGCAAATCCCTCTAAAGGCTCAGATCCCCGACTTCTCAAAGAAGTCGGGGATCTTGTTGATTGATTAACCATTAAAAAATCTAAGTATGATGCTTCTCTACCATAAGAGATATTTTAAAATATTCATACCAGAGAAAGATAAATTGCATTTCTATAATTCGTTAAGTTGCTACTAATGCAACAACCTTAGGTAAAGCTTATGAATAACAATGTACTAAACAATATCATTCCTTCACAGCCACCGATAGAAGGCCAGTCTGACGTTTATGCGCTTAAGTCTCGGTTGGAATGGGGCGAACCAGCTTTTACAATATTGGATATACGCGATCGCATGACCTACAATGAAGGTCACATCATGGGTGCAATGCCAATGCCAATGGAAGATTTGGTAGATAGAGCTTCATCTTCTTTAGAAAAGAGCCGTGACATTTATGTTTATGGTGCTGGCGATGAAGAAACAGCCCAAGGCGTACAAAGACTGCGTGCTGCTGGGTTTGAGCATGTATCTGAACTCAAAGGCGGTTTGGCTGCATGGAAGGCAATAGGAGGCCCTACAGAAGGCATAATTGAATCTAGAACTCCCGCAGGTGCGGATGACCACAATGTTGTAGCTCGGATGCAAAATCACCAAGAGAATCAGCAAAAAGCAGTTAGTACCCCAACACAAAGCACTGCTCAATCACCAACTACTGTAACCACAGACCAAGCGACAAACGAACCTAATGTAGAAAATCAGCAAAAAAACGGATAGTTTTTTAGTCAACAGTCAAAATACGAAAACTCTTAAAGTCATTTGACTATTGACTGTTGAACTAGTGTTCAAACAAATCCTTAAATTGCAGCAAGTCTAAGGAAACTATCGTTGGTAGAACTTGAAAGCATTCTTGAGCAAGTTCCCAACGGTCTTCTCGTTGCAGCATTTCAGTGAGCTTTTGCCTGACATTAAGTAAGTAGCGGACATCATTAGCAGCATAACTGAGTTGAGTCTCAGATAAATTAGCAGCGTTGCCCCAATCAGAACTTTGAGCGCTTTTATCTAGTTCTACTTGGGTTAATTCTTGCACTACATCTTTGAGTCCGTGGCGATTGGTATAAGTACGGGCTAACTTACTAGCAATTTTAGTGCAAAAAATTGGCTGAACTTGAATACTTAGGTAATGGCGTAAAGTCGCAACGTCAAAACGAGCAAAGTGGAATACCTTCACCACATTCGCCGCTTCTAGGAGTTTTTTGAGGTTGGGGGCATTCGTTTGCCCTTTAGCGATGGGGATCACTGTTACTTTACCCTCAAGGTTGCATAGCTGGACCAGACACAAGCGATCGCGTTGGGGTAACAAACCCATCGTTTCGGTATCAACGGCGATCGCCTCTGATTCTAAATACTCTAAAAGGGCAGCATCACTAAGATCGCGATCGCTTACCTGAAAATCTTGTAATCTCATGAATCACTTAAAAATAAATGCAGTGTCTTTCAGGGAAACTTACCCTTAGACACTACATTATTGTGCAAAAAATCAGCAATTAAATCTATCTAATACAAACAGACATAAAATTTACCTGTTTACTTTTTACTGTTTAGTTATTTTTGCCGCACACTACTAGTATGAACAAAGATTTGCGTGAGGTAAACTTCGCCTTGCTTATTGGCGGCAACACCAATCCCAGTCATGTTGTAATTGCCTTTTAGGTTTTTTAAATGTCCAGGACTTTCCAGCCAACCAATAACAGCCTGACTAGCAGGATTACTATATCCCTGATTAAAAGCGACATTTTCTGCTGCACTGTTGTAGTGCAGGGGAATAGCTTTGACCCGTAGTTCAAATCCCTGGTGGCTAAATGGGACTTTACCTCTAGCCATGTTTTGACTGTGAATCCTTGCCTGTCGAGTAATATTTGCATTTAGTTTCAACTTGGGCAGTTTTTTAGAAGCCCGGTATCGATTAATTTGCTCAAAAACTGATTTTTCTAAAACAGTTGTTTGAAAAACAGTAGTCGATGCTGCAACCTGATTTGAAGGAATCGATAACGGTTGATCGTCAGTGGCTTGTTTTGTTGAACTGTGACCTGGTACAGGAGCATTCATTAATCCAGTGGCAAGGACAAGCGTACTTAAAGCGATGCCAAAAGCAGTTTGTCGGAACATGGAGACTTACGCAATGTATATACTTAGTTAGACCTATACTCTAACTTCTTGTTCCTAAAATATATACCAGGATACTTTTCAAAATTAATAAATTTATGACAATTTGGCAGATTTTTTACAGAAAATACAAGTAGTAGCCTCCAAACTTTAAATACTTAGATGGTTCAGGCTTCTTTAAACCACAATTAACACCCACATACTAGCCCCCAGAACAATAGCAGCTAGATGTTGCCAAAACATCGTTCTCAGCGGTTGGCGGGCAATTTTTTGGGTTAAGACTATTGTTAACATTACAGAAAAAATCAGAGTAGCACCTTGCAAAAAGCCAATCACAGCAGGGTGAGCTACCAAGATTGGCAATTGTTCACCATTTAAACCAAAGGTAGCGAAACTCACAGGCAAAATCCGTCCGCCTTCGCTTAACCCCAAACGTAGATAGTGAGCTAAGTTACTCCCCAGCACTAAGGGGAGATAGCCATAAGCAAGTTCGATAAATGGTCGAGGCTGACGCTGAAAATTGAACAGATAGATCAAACCGTAAGCTATAAAGGTAACAACGGCTGGGATAATTAAAGCTAGTAGTGAAAATCCGAAGTGTTGCCAAAACGAAGTTAAATTCAGTTGTAACCCCAACCAAGATTGCAACTCACTCGAACGATGCAGATATACTCCACCCAATAACAAAAATAACAATGCTACTTCATAGGTGCGAGGAACATGAGTTGTCCACAGTTCAATCCCAGGAGGGCGTAAATTGAACTCGACAGAACGATGGGGACAGGCTTTAAGACAAGTCATGCACAGTACACAATCTCGATTATCTTCTAATTGGGCAGGGTGAGAGTATAATGGACAACCATTGGTTTCCATACCTTCACCTTTTTGGGGACCACCTTTATAGCATTGATATGTGGTACAAGTTGCAGAACAAATACCTTGCTGCGCTCTTAGTTCAGTCATTGAGAGTTTAGCAAATAAGCCATTCATACCGCCAATTGGACAAAGATAGCGACACCAAAACCGCCGTTCAAAAATGGCAGAGAAAATCATTGCCCCAGCGGTAATTAATAATAGCAAACAAGCACTAAGGTAGGCTGTATTTTCTAAATCCCAAAGTTCTTCCCACAGGAAAATTAGGGTAAATAAACCAAATAAAAACCATCCGCCCCATTTTTCAGCTTGTTCTCTTGGCCAGCGTTTGAGTTGTCGTGGAAACAGCCATAAGGAGAGTTTTTGCGTAATTTCCCCATAAATCATGAAGGGACAGACCGCACACCACACCCGACCTAAGAAGGGAAAGAGAAACAGGAAAAAAGGCCACCACCAAGCCCAAAATAAATTTAAAGCAAAATTGCGATCGCGTGTTTGAGGACCAATAAATAATACCCCTATCATGATCGCAAAAGCCGCAACAGTAAAGCCATAATTAAGGCGATCTGGCCACCAATCACTACGTAAAAACCGCCGTAAACGGGGATAAGCATTTAACAAATTCACCCGAAATCGCTTTTTCTTCGTTTCGGCTGGCCAGAAAATTTCTTCTGTGAGTTCACTAGCATCTTCCGCTTGTACAATCGCCCGTTCTACCAGATTTTTTAATTCCTTGAGATTACCAGGAAAATCATAAGACTGTAAGCGGCGTACAGCTTCTGGGGCTATATGCGGTTTATCAATACCTCTAGCCCGAACATATAGACTGATGTAATATTCTACCTGTGCCTTAATATCAGCTTTTCGGACTCGGATTGGTGGTACTTTAATCACACGACCAACAGAGCGTTCAATTATTGGCTGTGTTTTTTCTGAAACAATGAGAATGCGGGCTTTACTGTGACGAGGTTCAGCAGGTGGTTCTCCAGAACGCGCGACGGGGGTATATATACTCGTCTGTAGTAATTGTGTTAGAGCAGGTATTAACTCTGGGGGCAGTTCTTGGATATTGTTAAAAACAATAGTCCCTTCCTCTAGCCATTGCAATAGTCCTGGTTTGCCCCCAGCGCGACCAAATAAATCTGCACCACTAGTTTGGAGAATCCTACAATCAACTTTAATAATTGGTTCTCGCCGTTTAGCAGAACCAAAGTGAATCAAAGCAGCTATATTGTCTTTTTCTAACCCTGGTTCTCCGAAAATTTCTACAGATTGGCGCTCATTAGCTGCTTCTCTAATTTGCTCGCGCAAACGCACAGCATAGCGACTTGTGCCAACAATTCCCCGTTGGGCTTTGGGGACTAAATACGGTCGCAAAGCTACAGAACGTTCTTGTTCGTAACCAAGAGCAGATGTAGCCTGAGCCAATTCTTGCGCTAATTGCCGAGAAAAAGCTTGAGTAATTTCAGGATATTGGTTGACTAATGCCCGAAATTGTGCGTTAGATACAACCCATAAATGACATTCTGTGACGGTAGTAATTGTGCAAGCAGCTAATTCATCCAATAGTAATTCTTTGAGGTGAATCACTGCTCCAGGAAGAAACCCACAAGCTAAAGCTGGGTCGTTTTTATTGGTAGTATCGCTTTCGAGTTGACCTGCATGAAGAATATAAAGGGCTTCTGGGGAAGTACCTTCACTAACTAGGTTTTTTTTGGCTGGTACAACTTGTTCTTCAACAACTTGAGCGATCGCATTTAAAACTTCAGGTGAGAGAATACCTAAAGCCGTGTGTTCTTGTAGCCATGTAACTATTTCTGGAGATGTCATCAACAGTTCTCCGTTACCGCTGCTGTATAAAAGGATTATCCCTGAAAGGGATGTACAAAATATCTGAAAATAATTTCAGAATTTATTCAAACCCTTTATAAAGTACTAAAGCTCGTCCATTTGCAGCCGTTCTTGCAGGAATCTCACCTCGGTTGAGCTTTCGAGTAATACCTTGGCGTGTTTCTTCAACCCAAGTTTGAAAACTAGCTCCACCAAAATGGGCTTCACCAACACCAGCAAAACTAGAAGCAGCATTAGTAATACGGAAAATTGGTTCCTGTTTTTTAATGCCGTTAGAAATAATTAATGCACCCAAAAGTTCTGTAGATCCACCATTACGGGTTTCAATTTTGGTTTGACCCTGTTCTGTCTTAAAACCGAGAATCCAAAGTTTAGCACCATTATTAACTACATTAGTTGTCTTTGCTCCTTCAGCATTTAACTGTCTGGCCCAAATATTTTGATCTGAGTTAAGAAATTTAACTTCACCTGTCACGACATCATCAATGAAGAGATCACCAGACCCTGTACTTTCCAGATCTAAGCCTTCAATACTACGGAAAAGAACAGTGCGGTCAGCAACGCTTTTCCATTTGACTTTAGAGCCACGCCTGATGTAAAAATTCTCAATCACCAAAGTTGGTTGAGATCCTTTATCTGCAACTATTTCTCCCTTACCCTCAATCCATCCCTGAGTTCCGATAAATCTTCGCACGTTTTTTCTCAGTCGCAGGGTTCCATTGATGGTAAAGTTCCCCGTTCTTGGCACTACTACATTAGTAGCACCAGAATCAATTGCTGCTTGAAAAGCAGCAGTATCATCCTTTTTGTCATTTGGTTTGGCTCCAAATTTCTCAACGCTGACCCATGTTTTGGGATCATCCCAAGTTAGTTGAGGAAATTGCCTAATCGGCAGCTGTAACGACTCTCTCGATAACTGTTTTGATTGACCAGATGACGGAAATTCGGCAATTACGGGGCGAGAAGTATATTCACTAATTGTATTTCCTGAGATGTTACCGACCGCATTGCGTGCCGTACTTGAGAGTACATTTTTATAACCTACGCCTGATATATTTCGAGCATAAATAAAACCAGTAGAAGAAATTGCAGGTACATTTTTGGCATTGCCACTACCAATAAGCCGAGCATTTAATAATGTCAACATGCCTCCAGTTTGATAACCGGAATTATTATTATTACCATTGACAATCGCTGGTACAGAATTAAGACTATAAAGATTCTCAAGGCTCATTACTTGCCCACGATTGAAGATCCCAGTCTTATTTTGATTGCGAACTGTGATGTTCTGCATCGTGATCCCGGCAATCACATTATTAGTACGTATACCGTAATCGAATCCTACAACTTCAACATTCTCAATTAACAATGGGCCGACTTCACCATGTGTTAGTGCCAGACCAGTTGTTCCTTGACCGTCCGCAGAAATAATTTTGACACTTCGCACAGACCCTAAATTATTGGCAATAAAATTGAGTCCTTCTGCTCCCGGATTTTTCTTGCCTATATTAATAGTCAAATTTCTGAGTGAGTTAGCAAAACGTTGAGCTTTTTCACTCGCCTTGAATGCTTGAGTATTTGGATCTAAATTGGGGTCAAACCCTGTAGATATGACTGGTCGAGGCTTTTTAGGGTCTTGAAAATTGGCAGATGAATCATTTAATTGAATAATCACACCATCTCGACTTTGCCCTTGCAATATCGTCCGCTTGTAGTCACTTCTAGAAATCTTTCCAGGCGGCCAATGCAGGGAATCAGAGATATTATATATGCCATTGGGCAAATAGATTATTCGCCCCCCACTAGGAAATTGACTCAGTGCCTTTTGAATCGCTTTGGTGTCATCTTTGCCATCGTTGGGTTTAGCTCCATATTCTGGTGCAGTCACATCAATAACTGCTGCACTTTGAGGAAATACAATATTTTCTTGTAAGCCTTGGCTTGTTTGTGCTAAGACAAGTTGGTTTTGACTATTACTATTGTTGTTATAGTTAACGCATGAAGTAGCTAAGCTAGCCACTAGAACTAGAAGTGTAGGAGTAAGTTGTTTTAAAATTGACTTTTGAGAAGGCAACATCAACTGAATCTTCTCTCGGCTAAATTGACTACTTAATTACTATATACCTCACCATTTCCAATTTATCTGAGAAAACGCGTATACTCTTCTACTTTTTTATAAGCTGGCTATATCAGTAATCGCATTAAAGCTAGCTAAAGGAAGACAAAGTTGTGGAGAAAGAGCAGATTTTGCAATGGTTACAGGCATTTGCAACAAAGATAGAGCAAAATAAGGAATACTTAACTGAATTAGACGCAGCCATTGGTGATGCTGATCATGGTATCAATATGGATCGTGGTTTTAAAAGAGTGAGCAATCAGTTACCGAATGTTACAGATCAAGACATTGGTAGCATTTTAAAAACGGTGAGTATGACTCTGATTTCTAGTATTGGTGGTGCAAGTGGCCCTTTGTATGGCACATTTTTTCTTAGAGCCAGTACAGTAGTTGCTGGCAAGCATGAATTAACTGCACAAGATTTGCTAGAGATGCTTCAGGCTGGCTTAGACGGCGTACTGCAACGTGGTAAAGCGCAACTGGGAGATAAGACAATGGTAGATGTGTTATCTCCTGCTGTAGTGGCTTTTGGGCAAGCTGTAAGAACAAATAAGGTGATGTTGGCAGCAATGCAACAAGCTCTAGCAGCAGGCCAAGAGGGGTTGCAAAACACCATACCAATGTTGGCCAAGAAAGGACGAGCTAGTTACTTAGGGGAACGTAGCATGGGACATCAAGATCCCGGAGCGACCTCGTCTTATTTGATGTTGAAAAGTTTATTAGAAACTTTAGAAAACAAGACCCAGTAAAAGTAGGCAGGGGAGGCAGGGGGAGCAGGGGGAGCAGGGGGAGAAGAGGAGAATAATAATTTTTATGCCCCATGCCCCATGTCCCATGCCCTATGCCCTTAACTAAACACCCGATGTTGCAAAGAAGGCATTTGACGGCGAACTTGCTCTAAACGCGATGGGTTAATTTCTGCGATCGCAATTCCCGGTTGTTCGCCAGCATCAGCTAAAATTACACCCCAAGGGTCGATAATCATTGCGTGTCCGTGGGTTTGGCGGCGGTCATAATGAGTACCTGTTTGGGCGGGAGCAATGATATAAGAGGTATTCTCAATAGCTCTTGCTTGGAGTAGTACTTGCCAGTGATCTTTGCCAGTGAAGGCGGTAAAGGCCGCAGGTACAAATATGACATCGGCTCCTTTATCTGATAGATGTCGGTACAATTCTGGAAAGCGGACATCATAGCAAACAGAAAGACCTATACTACCAAGTTTTTCTGAGAAATAGACCGATGGCAGTTGCTTACCAGCCATCACAGTACTGGATTCTCGATAGGTGTTGCCGTCAGGGACGTTAACATCAAATAAATGTACTTTGTAGTAACGGGCGAGTTCTTCACCGCTAGGATCAACGAGTATGGTAGTGTTATAGACTTTGCCTGTATTATCTACTGGAACTGGAAAACTACCGCCCAAGATAGTAACCTGGAAGCGCTGAGCCATTTTTTTGAGAAATTGTTCACTTTCGGTGGCAATAGTTTCTCCTTGAGCAAGTTTGTCTTTTTCTTCTCCCATAAAAGAAAAGTTTTCTGGCAAACCTACCAATTCAGCACCTCGACGCACAGCAAGATCAATTAATTCTTCTGCCTGTGCCAAATTTCTATGTAGGTCAGGCACACTGGTCATTTGAATAGCGGCTGCTAAATAAGACTTCATAGATTCAACAAAAAACAGTGGATTTGTGCGGTTATAGATTCTCAAATATACCGTTACTTAAAGAACTGTGGGGCTGAATTAGACATGAGTAAGCTTTACTTTTCTTTAAGAGTGGCTAATATTAGTGTTTCTGAGCAATCTTCCCAGAGTTAGGGACTTCCAACTAAAAAAATATCCCATCGTTATAGAAGCAGGGTGGCAGGGAGCATACTTCGGCTGCGCGGTAGTTGAATCTCGACTTCTCTACGAGACGCTACGCGTAGCTTGCTTCCCCGTAGGGGTACGCTCGATTGCCGCGTAGCGATGCACTGA
>JBBSOP010000170.1:0-9188 GCA_038259655.1 Chroococcales cyanobacterium | reverse complement strand
GTACTACCTTTAATGGTAGCAATAAGCTATTATTGCCTGGGTTCTTTAATGCCCACACCCACTCATCAGAAATGTGGCAACGGGGAATTATGTCAATTTTCCCTTTAGAATTATGGCTAGCAGAATTATATGACTTTGCCCCTCTAGATTTAGAAAAAGTTTATCTCAGCGCTTTAGGAACAGCAGTAGAAACTCTCCTTTCTGGAGGCACGAGTGTAGTAGATCATCTAGTATTAATTCCCGGACAAGAATTAGAAACGATCGCTACTGCAAATCGCGCTTACAAAGAAGTAGGAATCCGAGCTTTTATCGCCCCTTTAATTCAAGATGAATCTCTCACCGCCGGGATGCCATCTGGGGAATCACAACAAAATCACGAGCCTTATTTTCGCTCAACTTTGGCAACATTAGAAATCATTGAAGAAGCGGTGAAAAAATTTCATCGTCCAGATGAAGGTATTAATATTTTAGTTGCACCAACGGGTATACAATTGTGTACTGATGGGTTATTTACAGGGTGTATTGAATTAAGCGATCGCTATAATCTTTGTCGTCATTCTCACTTACTCGAAACCAAAGCCCAAGAAAAACTTGCCCAAGAAAAATACGGCTGTACTGCGGTTGAACATTTAAACAGAATTGGTTATTTGAGCGATCGCACTTCTTTAGCCCATTGTGTTTGGTTAAGCGATCGTGACATTAATATTCTTGCAGAAACTCAATCTACAGTTGTGCATAATCCCTTGAGTAACCTGCGTTTAGGCAGTGGTATTGCCCCAATTTTAAAATATCGCCAAGCTGGGGTAAACGTAACTTTTGGTTGTGATGGCGCTTCTAGTAATGATTCCCAAGATTTATTAGAAGCGATTAAAATTGGTTCTATTCTCCACAACGTCACAGACTTAGATTATCAGCATTGGATTACGCCTCGACAATCAGTAGAAATGGCAACTTTAGGAGGCGCAAAAGGATTAAATATAGCAGACAAACTCGGTTCTTTAACTGTCGGCAAACAAGCCGATTTAGTGCTTTATGATCTCACTAATTTATCATTACTACCCCGTACAGATCCCATTGGTTTATTAGTTTTAGGTCGTCCGACAAACGTTGTCGATAGTGTTTGGGTAAATGGTCAACAAGTTGTTGCTAATAGTAAAGTGACAACAATTAATGTTGATCAATTGCGTCAAGAATTATTTCAACATAGTCAATGGGAAACAAAACGCAAGTCTTCAACCGTCGCCCAAATTGAAACTCATTACCGTACCGTCATGGATTTACCAGATAGCAAATGAAGTTAATTTTGCACAAATAAATTTTTCTTACTTCTGCCTTTCTTCGGTAAAATATTAGCAATTTAGTTCTAAGCATTATGATTCTAGCCGCACCCCAGCGCCAAAACCCTGTCGTCACTTGGGAAAAACTCCCAGACGATTTTATTCTCCCCGACGATCCAGTAGAAAATATTCAACAGCCTTCCCTTGCAGCCGCCTTAACAGATGCTTTAGGTACAGCAAATCGTATTCAAGCACAGATGCTTATTGCATCTAATTTTGGTCTTGTCGCTAATATTAATCAAAAAACTGTAGTTAAAGCACCAGATTGGTTATATGTACCAAGTGTATTGCCTGTGGGTACAGGTATAGTTCGTCGCAGCTATACACCCAATATAGAAGGCGAAAACGTAGCTGTGGTGATGGAGTTTCTTTCAGACACGGATAATTCAGAATACTCAATTCGTCCCACCTTCCCTTACGGAAAACTATACTTTTACGAAAGAATCTTGCAAGTCCCTACCTATGTGATATTTAATCCTTATGAAGTCACTTTAGAAGTACGCCGTCTAGAAAATGGTCAATATTTTTTGCAAGAACCTTCAGCATCAGGACGCTTTTGGATTCCTGAATTAAAATTATTTTTGGGAATTTGGCAGGGAACTCGCTTAGGTTTAAATATTTATTGGTTGCGATGGTGGGATGAAGCAGATAATTTGTTGTTGTGGAGTTCCGAACAAGCTGAACAAGAACACCAACGCGCTGAACAAGAACACCGACGCGCTGAACAAGAACACCAACGCGCTGATGATGCGATCGCACAATTAGAAACTGAACATCAACGTCAAGCAACACTAACTGCAAAGTTACGAGAATTAGGCATTGATCTTGATGCAGAATAAGGCGATTGTAATTCGTAATTTCTTTAGTTGCTATGAGCATAATTTCCGCTAAACGCTTCACTATAGACGAATATCATCGTCTGGCAGAACTCGGTTTTTTCAGTGAAGATGACCGAGTTGAGCTAATTAAAGGAGAAATCATTCAGATGGTAGCTAAAGGTACACTACACTCTGTTTGTGAAACACTTTTATTTAAAGAATTAATCAATTGGTTATCGCCGCAAGTTAATTTTTCTACCAAATGAATCTGTAAATCTGCCAGAATTTCCTGATTTACTTTTGAATTTATCTCAGGCTTTTCCTAAGTTGATGAATTAAGATGAAAAGCTTCAATTAAAAATCGTAATTACTATATTTTCAATGTATTGTCTGTGTTATTAAGTGCTAAGTTAAAATGAAATTATAAATTTAAAAAAATTTAGGGCAAAATAATGTCTCAGTTCATAGAGCGACAACAAGCGATCGCTAACGGCAACCATGCCCTAGTGATTGGTAGCAGTATGGCTGGGTTATTAGCAGCCAGAATTTTAGTAGATCATTTTGACAATGTAACTATAATTGAGCGCGATCGCTTATCACAGCAACCTGAGTCACGCCACGGAACTCCCCAAGCTAATCATGTTCATGTGCTGCTTAATCAGGGCGAGCGAATTTTAGAGCAGATGTTTCCAGGTTTAGAGGCTGAATTAACAACAGCAGGTGCGCCCACTATCAACACAACCGCAGAGTTGCCTTTTCTTGGTGTGTGGGGTTGGCTTCCCCGTTTTCATTCCAATTTATCTATCCACGCTTGTAGTCGATTACTACTAGAGTGGGCGGTTCGTCGTCGTTTAACCACACATAACAACTTACAATTTTTACCAGAGACTCAGGTAATTAGTCTTTTGACTGACAATAGCAACTCTCAAGTCAAAGGGGTAAAGCTACGCCACAGTGATATTACTCAAGAAAATGAATTAACTGCCGATCTAGTTATAGATGCTAGTGGGCGCAACTCCTCATTACCAAAGTGGCTGGAAGCACTAGGCTACCCATCTCCCTGTGAAACAGTTGTTAACTCTTTTTTAGGCTACAGTACCCGCTGGTATCAACGTCCAGAAAATTTTCAGGCAGATTGGAAAGGCTTACTGGTAGCGTACCAACCACCTCATGATAGACATGGAGCAGTGCTTTATCCAGTCGAAGGCGATCGCTGGGTGGTAACTTTATCTGGTATCGGTCGAGACTATCCACCCACTGATGAAGCTGGCTTCCTCGAATTTGCCCGTAGCTTACGCACTCCAGTTGTTTATGAAGCCATCAAAAATGCCAAACCCTTATCTCCAGTCTACGCCTATCGTCGTACAGAGAATTGCTGGCATCATTATGAAAAACTATCGAGAATGCCAGAGAATTTAGTGGTAATGGGTGATGCAGTCTGTGCTTTTAATCCCTTTTATGGTCAGGGTATGACTACAGCTGCACTCAGTGCTTTAGCTCTTGATAAATGTTTAAAAGAGCAATTGAAATCTTCTCCACACAACCTCACAGGTTTAACTCGGAAGTTTCACAAGCAACTAGCTCACATTTTAAAGACTCCCTGGATGATGGCAACAAGTGAAGACTTCCGCTGGGAAACTACCAAAGGAGCGCAACCCGATAGCATGACTCGGCTGATGCAGCGATACGCAGATCAAGTAGCGTTACTAGCCGTCAATCACCCCGATGTGTACCAAACTTATCTAGAAGTAATACACATGATTAAACCTCCCACAGCGTTTTTTGCGCCTAGTATTTTGGCACGAGTCTTAGGACAAGCAATTAAATCGCATCCAGACAAAACCTTGCCGAATCCAGAGTTAGCTATCCCAAAATTGCCATAGAGAGGGTAAGTCCTCTTCCTCTCCCCTGCTCGCCTACCCGCTTCCACCTGACAATTTCAAGTTGGTTGAGTATTAGTACTTAACTTTTTGCGACTTCAAATTAAAATAAATCATTAAGTGAAGCAACGCTACCTAGTTTTAATACTGAGAAGCGTGATGATAAATTTGCATTTCTTAGATGATGATTGTGCATGTACATTGTTCATTAGACTTCTGTTGTGATTGAGATCACTGACTAGTTTTCTTCATTACTTCATCTTTTTTGTCTCAATAGTTTTATAAGGTAGTAAGTAGAGATAACAACAAATACCTGGAACTATCGTTATACAAAGGTTTTAGTTATTATTTAAGTCGCAATTAATTACTATAACTGTTATCCAAGTTTCAAATATAAAGTTAGTTGCTACACTGCTAGCACGCATTTACTGTTAGAGAAGTTACTTATTTATACTGAAGACTTTTTTGCAGCAAAAGTGACATTCTATTTGTATAGCTCATTTAGACAACACATAAGAATAAATTGCTTCCATTTATGCCTATAAGCCTTAAATATCAAGGTTAAGTGCAAATACAACAGCAATTCATTTCTACGCGTTGCCTAAGTGTATTTTCTTAGGGGGAGTTAATAATTAACTCCCTAAATTTGCATTCTTGAAACATTCAAGTTTTGGGTTGATATAAACGGTAATTCTTTAAGGAATTGCCGAACTTTATCCTGCTTGAAGATTCAGGACAGAAGTTCAGCAAATAAACAAACTACATCTATGGTAACTCTAAAAAAATCTATAAACAATAGACGCAAGGGCTATCAATCTCTAGTCGCAACAGCATTATTAACTGGTAGCTTTTTTCAATTTCTCGCACCTGTACTAGCTGAAGGTACTACAGCAGGTACATCTATAAGTAACACGGCAACTGCAACCTACGAAGATCCCAACGCCCCAGGAAGTCCCATTAATTCTACATCTAACACTGTCACTGTGACTGTAGCAGAGGTAGCTGGTATTACTGTTACAGGTTCTGGGATTGCCAATCAAACTACCCCAGGTGGTATTACGAAGGCTGGTGATACGCTCGTCTACACCTACACTGTAACCAACGTCGGTAACGACCTCACCAAATTCCAGATTCCTAACTTAGCGACAACAACAGGACCAGCCACAGTTTCGGGTCTATTACCTGGTAGTACTACATCTGGTAACTTGCAATACAGTACTGATGGTGGTACAACCTGGATAAATATCCCTACTGGTGGACTAACTACAGGTGCGATCGCAGTGAATGGTACTGTGTTGGTGCGTGTACCAATTACCGTACAAGCTGGCGCTCAAACAGGCGATACTATAACTGTCAGACTAGGACAAACTCCTGGTGATGCTCAAAACCAACCCCGGATTGCTGATGGTGGCGACGTTTACACTGTAGATAATAACAACCCAGCAGGAGCGCCAGTCAATGGTGTCAGAGAAGCCAGTGCTACCCAGCAGAGTAAAGTAGGAGATTCTGCCAAAAGTAGGGCGTTAGCAACTATCCTCAAAACTAGGACAGCCTATGATAATGCTGGTACTTCTAGTAACCTTAGTGATGACCTGCTAACTTACGGTTTGAGTTTGCGGGTTGAGGCTAACGATGTAACTAATACTGGTATTACCCCCGCAGCTTTGGCTGGTACAAATATCACTGTTAATTTTCAACCGTCATCCCCCCATATCTTAGTTTCTGATGCTATTCCAGCAAATACAGTACTTAATAGTATTCCAATTGCTCCGTCGGGTTGGAAAGTAGTTTACACCATTTCTCCTACTAGTAAAAATGCTGAAGAAGCTACATGGACAACTACGCAACCAGCTTTGAGTTCAGTCACGCGGGTTGGTTTCATTAACGATACGACCCTTGTTACTTCAGTTGCAACTGGGACAACTGTTAGCGGTTTTAGCATCCAAGTTAAAGCTAGTGGTATTGCTGCAAATACTGCCTCAGCAACCATTAACAACATCGCTCAAGTGGTCGGCACAACTGCTGGAGACCCGACCACCAAAATTTATGACAACTCAGGAGACCAAAACCCAGATAACTACGACTCTGTTAATAAAGTCTTTCCTACTACACCAGACGCTGGGACTACTAGTACGACGACTGACACAAATAATAATAACACTGGTACTAATAGTACTACTGGAGCTTTAAACGTAACTACCCTCTCAGTACCCAGTCCTACCTCTGTGTTGAATGGGCCAAATGGATTGCCTGATGCTGTTGGCCCCACCGACAACAATGATGACTTCACCAATAGATCAGCACTAATTCCACCCAATATTGCTCCTGGCTCAACAGTTGATCCGGCTGGGGTATCCTTTACTAACACAGTTCAGAATACGGGTATATCTGCTGCCAATATTTCTCTCGTACCTACACCACCAGCAACACCAAGTGATTTGCCTACGGGTACAGTGGTGACGATATCCTATCAAGGTTTATCAGCTGCTTACACATACAATGGCACAAGTTTTGTATTCACAAGTGGTGCGGGTACTGTTGGGGGCAACCCAATTAGTGCCACTAATCCAGTGCGAATTGATGCAGTTGCAGCGAATGGTGGTAAAGCTAACTATGGTGTAAGCGTTGACTTACCTGCTGGTACGCCACTTTCAACTGATACTACTGCTCAAGGTGCAGCTGTTACAAATACTATAGAACGCGGCTTCCCTACACGAGTTACGGCTTTCATTGACTCAACTACTAATCCTGGTAATCCGACTGGAAAACCCCAAAACATCAGCATTGACCGTGTATACACTGGCTTCTTGCAATTGCTGAAAGAGTCACGAGTTTTACAAGGAACTGGGCCAGCACTACCAGCAGGTAGTACTGATGGCACATTTAGTAATACAGCCAAAAAACCCGCCCCAGGAAACATTATTGAGTATCGGATTAGTTACAAAAATATTTCTACTGCTCAAGTGGGAACCGGAAATGTAATTCTGAATGCTGACAAAGTTGTGATTACTGAAGATGGTACTCAAACTCCCAATAACTGGGCAAAAGACAACGATAATAACAGCCAAATTGATACTAGCAACATCGTTAGTTCGGCTAAAGATTCTGGGGCATCAACTATTCAATTCTTCAGTGGTAATCCAGCTACTACCTCTAGTATTGACCAAACTGGAACAACGGCAAACACTGATATTACTAAGTATATAGATGCTGTGACTGGTCAGGTCGCACCGGGTATTCAAAGAACATTTACCTTCCAACGCAAGGTTAATTAGATAGTTCAATCTCTTTTCCCTCTCAGTTTGCTGAGAGGGATAGTTTGCATTTGTAGTTGGTGTTTTATAACTACAACTTTATTAAACCAATCTTGACAGACTAATACGACATTTACTAGCAAAAGTAGGGAACTATAAATCAGCAAAACATTTGGCAATTTGTTTGAGGTTATTAATTATGAAGGGTATTTCCATTACAGGTTTAGGAGCATTTGCTCTGGTTGCCACAATACCATTTGTTAGTCAAATTCCAGGCATACCAAGTGTATGGCAATCGGGAAGTGCCGTTGCTCAAAATGTTAAAAATCAGGGGCAAATACAACTGCACCTAGATGCTGAAAAGCAAGTGGTGGTAAAAGATCAGCAGGGTAAACAAAGCAAGAAATGGGAACCTTTGAAAGGTCAAGTGGTAGTGCAGCCCGGAGATGTGCTGCGTTATACCCTAATTAGCGAAAATAAAAGCGATCGCCTGATTAAAAATTTGACTCTTAATCAACCTATTCCCAAAGGCATGATCTACGTGCTGAAGTCTACTAATGTCACTAATAATGCAAAAATGACCTACAGCATTGATGGTGGACGCAGCTTTGTAGAAAATCCCACCATTAAAGTTACCCTTCCTAACGGCAAAGTGGAAACTAAACCAGCACCAGCAACTGCTTACACCCACATTCGCTTACTAGTTCCAGCTGTTGCAGCTAAGACCATAGTCAAAGCGACTTATCAAACCCAGGTGCGCTGATTTTTATCAACTTACTTCCCAACTCCCTTTCCTAACTTAGAAAGGGAGAATAAGGCAATTTAAATTTATATATTCATTCAAACAAAAAAATGCCTTTATTAACAAATAAACAGGCATCTTAGAGGAGATTAATTAAGTGTTTTGTCCTCAGAAAAAACAGCAAAATGTTTTTAGTAGTAGCTGGCAAAGTTGGCTCGCAACAACTATTTTTATCGGAAGTTTATTACATATAAATATACCAGTAAAAGCGCAGCAAATTGAAAAAAATAACATAATTAACCAAGCTAGTTATACATATACAGATCCTGCTACTACATATCAATATCAAGGAATTTCTGCTCAGGTTGATCTGAGTAAAAATCTATTAGTTGATCCATTAGGACAGATATTAGGTTGTGCCGGGACAGTTTTACCTGACTATACAGGTTTTTCAGTGAGTCTTTACGAACCTAACCCTAACGATCCGACAGGAACAGAATTAGGGCAATTAGTTTCCCTGACGCGGACAGAATTACCTGATATTCCTAACAATAAGGTTCCTGGTGGTAAAACGCCAAATATTGAAAATAGTAATCCTTATTTCCTGAGAAATAACTCTGCTGGTGGTTACAACTTTTTACTCGATCGAAATAAAGGTCAAACTAATCCAGGTAAAACTTATATTTTTGTAGTTAATCCACCATCAAATTCTATTTATAAACAACGACGTATCAAGATTCAAATTCTTGATAGTACTGGTACACAAGGTAATGATGTAGTCCGGTATGTAGCTATTTCTTTAGATGGTCAGCCAATTAATCTTGCAGGTGAAACCAGGGTTGAAAGAACGGTTGTTTTGGTTCCCAATGCCGAAGTTGTGGGGCTGGAATTATTAGCCTTTCAATTCACTACAAATATGTGTCAAGCGAATCAGTTGCAGATTATCAAAACAGGCGATCGCGCGGCTGCTGAACCTGGAGATACGGTCATTTACCGCTTATCAATGAGAAATCTCGCTGATGCTGGTTTAAACAACGTTGTGATTACCGACAATCTCCCTTTAGGATTCAACTTTTTACCTAAATCTGTCCGAGGAGAGTTAGATGGTCAGCCAGTCGCCATCACCTCAGAACGAAATGGTTCCACTGTAAGATTCC
>JBBSOP010000169.1:0-9207 GCA_038259655.1 Chroococcales cyanobacterium | reverse complement strand
GGTCAAAATCTGCATCTGAACCGAGAGCATGATAAAACCATTCAAAATAACAAATCAAGGGTGTTTTTGGAAATACATCCTTAACAAATAAAGTTGGTCCCCAACCAGAATGGCCACAAATTACATCAGGTATAAAGCCTTTTGCTTTCAGTTGTTCAGCCAGTTTAAATACAGCTTGTCCATGCAAGACTGCATTTTCTAATGGTTGAACATAATGATGGGTTGTAGGATGAGGATTCCGGCTAGGTTCAAAAACTACTTTGTATACACCGGGTAAATTCACATCTCGATTTTTAGTGCCAAAAACTACCTGATTGTTCGGATTTTGAGCTAAAGCGAGGGCGACATGGCGATATTGAGCCGGAAAATTAGTATGCAGAAAGAGAACGCGCATTTTAGCTTTCCACCACTTCACGCACCAAAGAGGCTAACTTTTCAGCACTATCAGGAATAGCGATCGCTTTGGCATTTTCCCCCATTTTGGTTAACTCTGCTGGTGATTGCAATAAATCCAAAACTTGGCTTTGCAACTTCTGAGTTGTTAACTCCGATTGCTTAAATGTCAATGCCGCACCAGCTTTTGTAAATATATCCGCATTGTAAGATTGATGATCTTCCGCAGCAAAAGGATAAGGAATTAAAATTGCTGGTACACCACATACTGCCAATTCTGTCAAGCTACCAGCACCAGAACGACTAATCGCTATAGCAGATCGTCGTAATAGCGCCGCCATATTATCGTAAAAGGGCAACTCTAGATATTGTGGGTGTTTAAGAGTACCTGCATCAGGATCGCGATCGCCTGTTAAATGTACTACATAAGCACCCGCATCAAACCAAGCCAGAGCCGATTGACGCACTAACTGATTGACAGCTACAGCGCCTTGACTACCACCAAAAACGACAATTAAAGGAACGCCATCAGGAATAGCCAAATCTAGCGCTGCATCATTAGCTTGATCCAAAAATTGTGATCTGACAGGAGTACCCACACAGACATTTTTGGCACGGGGCAAATATTTAGCAGCTTCTGCAAATCCCAGCGCCATCGCTGTACACCAAGGCCCAAAAAAGCGAGTGACTTTTCCAGGTAAGGCATTAGATTCATGGAAAACTACAGGTAAGCCAAGAGAACGTGCCGCAATGACTGCTGGCCCGGCAATATAGCCACCCGTGGTAAATACTCCTTGAAAATTTCCCTGTCGGAGGATTCGTCTAACTTCTATAATCGAACCAGTGAGTTTACCCAAAACCCGTAGAGACGCAAATCCGAACCCTTGCTGAAACCCTTCAACTGCAATAGTATTCAAGGGATACTGCTTAGGGACAAGTTGAGTTTCTAGGCGATTGGGTACACCTAACCATTCAATTTCGTAGTCTGGCAGTTTTTGCGCCAGTGCGATTGCTGGAAACAAGTGTCCACCAGTACCACTGGCAGCTATGAGTAATTTTATCGGTGCGTTTGCCATCAAACCTCTACCGTTTAGCGCCTAGCTTAACTAAGATAAAACAATTTCCTGACCTTCTGTACTTAAATCAGTAAACTCTTACCAAATGACTAACATTATTGCTTTATTACCCAAACGCCAACGAAGATTTTCCCCTAACATCTGGCTGATTTTGTCCTTACTGACATTGGGTGTAACCAGTAATTTGCCACGCGCTCAAGCTGCTACACCCGATAATGCTCCAGCTGAATTGAAAAATCTGTTGATGCGAATTGATACAGCAGCAACTCAAAGCAATGTCAAGGGAGTAATGCAATTTTATGCCCCTACTTTTAGTAATGGGGATGGGTTAAACCGTCAGACTTTGGAAAAATCCTTAATGACATTGTGGAAGCGATATCCACAGTTACGATACACTACCCAGCTACAATCTTGGAAAACGGAAGGCAACACCATTATTGCCGAAACAGAAACTAATATTACTGGCTTACCTTCTGCTAACAGTAATAATATGGCTCTCAATGCCACAATTAAATCTCGTCAGCGCATCACCGGTGCAAAAATTGTCCAGCAAGACATTTTATCCGAACGTACCCAACTTACCTCTGGTAAAAAGCCGCCCCAAGTCGATATTAATTTGCCACAGCAGGTAAAAGTAGGACAACAGTATAGCTTTGATGCGATCGTTAAAGAACCTTTAGGTGAGGATTTTCTGCTGGGAACAGCCCTAGAAGAACCCGTGCAAGCTAGCAAATATCTTAATCCCACATCAGTAGATTTACAATTATTGACATCTGGGGGATTGTTTAAAACAGGACGCGCACCTTCTACCCCTGGTAGTCAATGGGTTTCTGCGGTAATTCTCCGGGGTGATGGCATGACAATGGTCACTCAGCGTTTGCAAGTGGTGAAATAAAGAATTGGGCATTAGTTATTTTATTCCAGGACTTACGCACAGGTAACGGAAAATCTAACCGCAGAGGACGCAGAGGACACAGAGAAATAGGAGTTTCAGGGAGTTATTGCGTAAGTCCTATATTCTTTGTTCCTCTGCTTTCTACTCCCTGCCCTCTGCGGTCTTAATGATAAGTCTTTTGCTGAACATGATATTAGAGGGTAGTTTTCCTTCTACCTCTTGCCTTTTTCAATTTCTCATTTATGAAAGGTTGAAAAATTAAGACGCAAATTATTCAGTATGTCCTATAAGTCTACGTGACATCAAACCAATCCCAATCATACATACACCAAATAGTGTTGCGTTAGTTCTTGCTTCTGGAACTTTCTGCGGTATCTGGAAGGAACCACTCAAAAAAGCTTGACCTTTCAAGGGAGCAGTTGGATCTTGATCGAGTGACTCAATTTCATCAAAGTTAAATATGCCTGTAGCACCGCTAAACCTGCCTGCACCACCAGTGATAGTTATAGTACCAGAACCTACTAATTGGCGGTTGATAAAGTCAAATGAAGCAGTAGCACTACTGCTGCCAAATAATTTATCATCGCCACTGCCAAAAAACTGGTCTCTGCCGATTGGTAAACCTTGCAAACCAAATTTTGCTGGATCTTGAACGAACACGAGATTTCCCGTATCGGGGTCAACTCGGCTGTAGTTGTCTATGCTTAAAAAGTTAGTCAGACCGTATGCAGCATCAGAATTAAAGCCTGAGACAAATGCTTTTGATACGTCAGTTGATGGGATAAGTGTCAGAGCGACTTCTGTATCATAGACTACCTTAAATGGAAACGTAGTTTGGGCGATCGCTTTTGCCGTACTTGTACCCACGCCCAGGAAACAAAAAACTAGTGAAACAAGACACACCCGACTATATGATTGCAGTGCCATTTTAGGAGCCTCCAGGATCAAAAAATATTGACTTTTACAACCAACAGAATCTTTATTTGCTAAAACCTGATTGAAACTAAAAGTTAAGTAATATTACTTAACTTTTAATTGCAAATATACAAAATATTACCTAAAAGTACTCTTCTTTGTTGATTAAACCTTAGTGTACTTATCGACTACCTTCGCTAAGTCTGGAACTGCCTCCTCTACATGTTGCTTAGCCGAGCCACGGAGTTTTTCATACGTTCCTCGCACGATTTGGCGCTTAACATTTTTAGCCCTGGCATCGGTAACGCTGAGTAGCGCGTCCGCAGTGCGAGAACGATTTGTAGCAAGATGCTCAACGGGGTCGCCCTTCTCCACGCCTTCATTCCAGATGGGATCAATTGCTACAAAGCACTGTGGCAAAATCTGCTCGACGACGTAAGTAATATACCCTGGTTTAACCCCTTTGAGAGCCGCAAAAGCGGTTTTCAGAGCGATACCACTGAAACCTGACTTGGAAGCAAGTTGCGCTTCTATCATGTTGCAGCAATCATCAACGACCATTGCTTTCTTATTTGGGTTCGAGAGTCCGTCACTAAGTCCCATTTCACTCCTCCTTAAATATCAAAGTACTTAATTCCTATTCAATTATTTTCCTAGCGAGTAGGAAATTACAGAAAATGGTATCAGAGCTAGAGAATTTTCATATACTTAGTTCTATGTATTAAGAAACAAATAGAATGCCAATATATAGTAGGTAAGAAGCTTTAAAGTCTTTTGGTGTCAGGGTTTTATCCTTAACTACCTAGCGATAGATTAAATCTCACCTAATTTCGGTAATTCTAACTTTTGCTGAAATCGTATTCAAAAAGCGCTCCCCTTTTTGGAGAGCGCCTTTTATTCTATTCTTAATTGTGAATGGCGATTAACCGTTGATAGCAGGTGCGCTTAGAGCAACAGGAGCAACATCACCAGCAGCTAAATCTAAGGGGAAGTTGTGAGCATTACGCTCGTGCATTACTTCCATACCCAGGTTAGCGCGGTTGATGACATCAGCCCAGGTAGCAATAACACGACCTTGAGAATCAATCACAGACTGGTTGAAGTTGAAACCGTTCAAGTTGAATGCCATTGTGCTTACACCCACGGCTGTAAACCAGATGCCGATGACAGGCCAAGCAGCGAGGAAGAAGTGTAGTGAACGGCTGTTGTTAAAAGATGCGTATTGGAAGATTAAACGACCGAAGTAACCGTGAGCAGCAACGATGTTGTAAGTTTCTTCTTCTTGACCGAATTTGTAACCGTAGTTTTGTGATTCGCTTTCGGTTGTTTCACGTACTAGAGAAGATGTTACCAAGCTCCCGTGCATTGCAGAGAACAAAGAACCACCGAATACACCAGCTACACCTAGCATGTGGAAGGGGTGCATTAAGATGTTATGTTCTGCTTGGAAGACAATCATGAAGTTGAAGGTTCCAGAGATACCCAAGGGCATACCATCACTGAATGAACCTTGTCCGATGGGGTAGACCAAGAAGACTGCGGTTGCTGCTGCTACTGGTGCAGAGAAGGCTAGGCAAATCCAAGGACGCATTCCTAAGCGGTAGGATAGTTCCCATTCACGACCTAAGTAGCAGAATACGCCGATTAAGAAGTGGAAAACTACTAACTGGTAAGGACCGCCGTTGTACAGCCATTCATCTAATGATGCTGCTTCCCAGATGGGGTAGAAGTGCAAGCCAATTGCGTTAGAGGAGGGAACAACTGCACCGGAGATGATGTTGTTTCCGTAGAGTAGGGAACCTGCAACGGGTTCGCGGATGCCGTCAATGTCTACTGGAGGTGCGGCGATGAAGGCAATGATGAAGCAGGTGGTGGCAGCTAGTAGTGCGGGAATCATCAGTACGCCGAACCAACCGATGTATATACGGTTGTTGGTGTTGGTGATCCAATTACAGAATTGCTCCCATACATTGGCGCTTTGGCGCTGTTGTAAGGTTGTAGTCATGTTTTTATGATTGCGAGTGTTTTATGTATTTAGGCGTTTTTTGTGTGCCTATGAACTTATGTTACGAAATTTATTGAGATTTGTAAAGTATTTTGAGAAAAGTTTTTTTAAAGAACTCTGTATAAAGCTCACAAGTGCGGTTTTTCAAGGGGTATGGGAAGTGTAGGATGAGAAAAATTATGAACAGCGATCGCGATCGCTTAGCGTAACAATATTCATAATGACTATATGTATGCGTATGCCAGGAAAAAGCACCTCAGAATTAAGGCATAAAGGACGCTAGATATAACTCCATCCAGGTATTTTAGATTCAGGTATTTTATGCTCATTTCTCATACTCGTACTGTTACATACAGCCCTGCTTATACAATCGTTCCGACTTACGAGTGCTTTAATCGCTGCACCTACTGCAACTTTCGCGCCGAACCCGGCCAAAGTCCCTGGATGAGTTTATCAGCAGCGCAAAGCATCTTCAAACAACTGCAAAACCAGAAAGTCTGTGAAATTCTCATCCTCAGTGGTGAAGTGCATCCCCATTCGCCAAAGCGTCAGGAGTGGTTTGGGCGGATTTACGATTTGTGCGAATTAGCATTAGCTATGGGATTTTTACCACACACCAATGCAGGAGTGCTGAGTTTTGCAGAAATGCAAAAGCTGAAGGATGTAAATGTTTCAATGGGTTTGATGCTAGAACAGCTAACCCCAGCATTGTTAAATACAGTCCATCGTCATGCACCGAGTAAGTTACCAGAACTCAGACTGCAACAATTAAAATTGGCGGGAGAGTTGCAGATTCCCTTTACCACGGGTTTACTCTTGGGAATTGGGGAAACAGAAAATGATTGGTGGGAGACATTAGCAGCTATAGCTAACTTGCATCAGCGTTATCATCACATCCAAGAAGTGATTTTGCAACCCCACAGTCCGGGGACTCAGCAAACCTTTGATGCACAACCATTTGACCCCCATCAATTACCAGAAGTCATTGCGAAAGCACGTCAAATTTTACCACTAGATATTACAATCCAAATTCCACCGAATTTAGTTAAAGATGACCAATGGTTACTCGCATGTTTAGAAGCTGGCGCGAGAGATTTAGGCGGAATCGGACCGAAAGATGAGGTAAATCCTGATTATCCCCATATTCAAGAACAGGCTTTAAGAGAAATTTTACAACCTGCGGGGTGGGAACTGGTAGCGCGATCGCCTGTATATCCGCAATTTGATCATTGGTTATCAAAGGAACTACAAACAGCAGTGAAACACTGGCGAGAGATTTTAACCCCAGTTTCTCTTTTACAAAGATAGGGGAGTAGAAATTTTCCCATTTCCTTGTAGTTTTTTTGTGAATGAGTCTTTGATATTCATCGCCGCCGTTCGTTGTTAGTAGGACTTACGCACTAGTTACGGAAGAATCGAACCACAGAGACACAGAGGACACGGAGGAATAAGAGTTACAGAGATATTTTGCGTAAGTCCTAGTTAGTAATCAGTAGCAAAACAACTGACAACTGACCACTGACAACTGACAACTGTCGTGCTAATTCCAGCGGATTTAGTATAATATGGCGCTACACAGGGAAACTCAAATTATGCAGGGAAATTTTGCGCTTTTAAAACAGATATACAATACCTTTGACCCATTTCGACCTTTACCCGCTGGAGATCCTGCTTACGTCGATTGTGGAGAGGTGCGGGGAGATGGTGACATTCTTGTAGAGGTAGGTAGAGAAATTTTGTATTCAGATAGAATGACTTGTCAACTTTATGCAGGTCATCGCGGTGCAGGTAAATCCACAGAATTGCTACGTCTGCAAAAATATTTAGATGACCAAGGCTGTTTTGTAGTTTATTTTGCCGCCGATAAAGAAGATATCGAGCCAGAAGATGCCCAATATACAGATATTCTCCTGGCTTGTACGCGATGTTTGTTAGAAGCATTAAAAGATAACGCTAATCCTGAACCTTTACTGACATGGTTAAGAGACCGTTGGCATGAATTAAAAGATGTTATTCCTAATGTATCTTTAGAAGGTTTGAGTATAGAGAAAGAAATCCCTTTATTTGCCAAAATTACAGCTAATTTAAGAACCGAACCTACTCTCCGTCACAAAATTCGTGAGCGAGTTGATCCGCACACTACAACTTTAATTGCAGCGTTAAATCAGTTTATTAAAGACGCAAAAACACGCTTACCTTCTGGATATTCTCAATTAGTAGTTATCGCTGATAATCTTGACCGGATTGTACCCATAACTCAAGAAGACGGGCGCAGCAATCACGAGCATATTTTCTTAGACCGTAGCGAACAACTCAAAGCTTTAGATTGTCATTTAATTTACACAGTACCAATTTCGCTGGTGTATTCTAACCGCGCTACAGATTTACGAGATATCTATGGTAGTGATGCTCAAGTTTTGCCGATGATTATGGTGCAAACTCCAGACAATCAAAGTTATCAACGAGGAATCGATAAAGTCAAGGAAGTATTGCAAAAACGAATTAGTCGTTTTGACTCTCATCTTTCGATTACAGATATGTTTGAGCAGCCGGAAGCTTTACAGCAACTATGTCTGATGAGTGGGGGTCATGTGCGGAATTTGTTATTATTAATGAAGGAAGCGATTAAATACACAGATACTCTGCCCATTTCTAAAAAAGTTCTACAACGTTCAATTAGTGAGACGAGAATTACTTACCGCAATACAGTTTATGCTGATGAATGGTCAGCACTGGCAAAGGTTTATCATTCTAAGCAAATAGAAAATGATGAACGGCATCGGAACTTATTATTTAACCGCTGTATTTTGGAATATCGCTACCGTGATGCTGAAGAGCAAATTCAATGCTGGTATGATATTCATCCCTTAATTAAAGGAATTAAAGAATTTCAAGATGCTTTTGCTCAACAATTTGCTCCTGAGTGAGATGCAGATTTATGAAACTGGAACTAAGTGATTGGGATCAAGATTTACCACCAGACCCAGATGAGGAATATCGAGCATTAATTCGTACTCTCAAGTTTACAGAAGGCTTTAGTTTGTTATTTGCCCGCTGTTCCCCGGCTGAGGGTGAGCAGATAATAACCAAAGTTCAAGAAGAAATTAACAATAAAAATATTGAAGTTTTGCGATTAAACCAAGATGTTGATAATTTATATGAAATAATTGACAATTTACCTAATAAAGAACAAATAAATATTTTATTCGTTACAGGGCTAGAGCATTCATTTTATGAATACGAAGAATGTAAAACTTTAACAGGCTGGAATAGTAGAGATATCTATTCATATAGTTGGAAAGGCGTACCACCTGTTTTAATTAACCTGAATCAACAGCGAGAACGTTTTAGAGATAGTTTTAATATCTGTTTTGTTTTCTTGTTACCTTTATTTGCTATTAAATATTTTATTCAACGCGCTCCAGATTTTTTTGATTGGCGTTCAGGGTTGTTTGACTTTCCTAGAGATTCAGAAACCCTAGAGCAAGAATCACTACGTATACTTCAAGATGGAGACTATGAAAAATATCTCACCCTAACGCCAGCAGAAAGAACTCAAGAAATATTAGCAATTCAAGAATTAATTGCCCAAGAACATCAAACAATTTGTCGCCAAGCACAATTACTAGTTGAACTGGGAAATTTGCAATTTGCTGGGGAAGATTACAAAGAAGCGATATCTTCCTACGACCAAGCACTGAAATTTAAACCTGATTTAGACCAAGCTTGGTACAATCGCGGCAATGCCCTAGGCAATTTAGGACGCAATGAAGAAGCGATATCTTCCTACGACCAAGCACTGAAATTTAAACCTGATTTAGACCAAGCTTGGTACAATCGGGGCTATGCCCTACGCCAATTAGGACGCAATGAAGAAGCGATATCTTCCTACGACCAAGCACTGAAATTTAAACCTGATAAAG
>JBBSOP010000168.1:0-9227 GCA_038259655.1 Chroococcales cyanobacterium | reverse complement strand
CTCACATGGGTTGGAATCAGCTGGAAGTGACTCAGCCAAAAAGTATTTTGTGGGAGCATTTGCCAGCTCAACCTTGGGTTTATTTTGTTCACTCTTATTATGTTGATCCAATTGACCCGCAAGTTCGGGCTGCAACTGTTACACATGGTACTCAGATTATCACAGCAGCGATCGCTCATGAAAACCTGATGGCAGTTCAATTTCACCCGGAAAAATCCTCTAATATCGGATTGCAAATCTTGTCTAATTTTGTTGCTCAAGTACGGGAAAAAATTGCCGCATAATCATGTTTTGTCAGTTGTCAGCTTTTGAATTTTTTCCACTAAACTACTGACTAATGACCTTGAGAATTTACGGCAATCGTCAAATTAAAACTTTACCGGGACAAGAAACTAGACCCACTAGTTCGCGGGTAAGAGAGGCAGTTTTTAATATTTGGCAGGGTACAATTGCAGGTTGTCGCTGGCTGGATCTTTGTGCTGGTACTGGTTCAATGGGTGCAGAGGCTTTGTGCAGAAAAGCCAGTTTAGTAGTAGGAATTGAACAATCGAGCCGAGCCTGTGCAACTATTCAACAAAATTGGCAGCAGGTGGCTGATGCTGAGCAAAAATGGCGGGTATTGCGAGGAAATGTTACCCAACAGTTGAAAAGCTTAGTCGGAAAGCAATTTGACAGAATTTACTTTGATCCACCTTATGCCAGTGGATTGTATCAACCAGTTTTAGAAGCGATCGCTCACTATGATTTACTAGATATCAGTGGTGAACTAATAGCAGAACATAGTCCCCAAGGTTGGACACCTCCAATTATTCCAACTTGGGAAATTTGCCGCGAAAAAATTTACGGTAACACCGCGCTAACTTTCTACAGAATAATAGATGAAGGGGATGAGACTAAAAGTGTATATTTAAATACGGCAAAATGATCAAGAAAGATGAGGCAATTAGCCAAGCTTTATAAAAGTTGATTGTTAAGCTTCTACGGGATTATCTATAGAGCAATAGGTTATGCTGAAAAGTGCGACTACACGGTTAGAATGGACTTTTATTTATGCCTAAAACCCTAAAAGCTGTTTATCGTAATGGTGTGTTCATTCTACAAACAGCTTGTAATTTATCAGAAGGAACTGAGGTAGAGCTACTAATTGAGTCCCCACAATGAAAGACAACTATATAGTTTATAACTATGAGTCAGTATACAAGGCAAGTAATTTTATACAAGGATGAAGACGCTTATTGGGTTGTGGAATGTCCAAGTTTAAAGGGATGTATTAGCCAAGGAAAAACAAAAGAAGAGGCTTTATCCAACATCAGGGAGGCTATTATAGGCTATGTGACTGCCTTAGAGGAAGACGGCTTATCTGTGCCAGAAGAAAATTTTGAAACATTCCTGGTAGTCGTGTGAGCAAGTTGCCCAGTATTTCGGGAAAAGAGTGTATCAAAGTTCTAGAAAAAATTGGTTTCTATCAAAAACGTAGAGAAAGCAGTCACATTATTCTACGAAGAGATGAGCCGTTTACTCAAGTTGTTATTCCAGACCACCCGGAATTGGCTAGAGGTACACTACGAGCTATTATTCGAGATGTTGGATTAAGTGTAGAAGAATTTGTATCATTACTTTAGCTATGGTAAGCAATGTCTACGATGGTCACTGAGCTTGCCGAAATGCAGGCTACACCTACGCACTTCAACAATCCCAGGTAATGAGTACACATCTCAAATCTGAATATGAGGAAGATGAGGCAAGAGTAATTCTTTAGAAACTCCTCATCTCCCTCTACTCAGCATGAGCTAATAGCGCTTAGAACAACTTAACCCCCCAACTCATTGGGGCGCTTGTATTGCTTATAGGCAGCGTAAAATAGCCCAGCAAGGGTAACTACAATTAGACCAAGGACAATACCTGATAGCAGGGGTTCAACCACTTTAAATCTCCTGTTTGCAATTATTCAAGATTCATATCTTGCTTTTGATTTTACCAAATCAGGGATGAATCCCTCTGCATATAACGTTTTGGAACGACAACTGTTTATAAAAAAATTGTGATTTGTGCTTGCAGACACAATCAAGAACTTTTAAGCTATGTGTAGGACAATGAAAAATTCTTAGCAAACCTCAACTTCCACAACAAACCTTTTGGATAACCAGATTACCAAACCTGAAACTCTGACTCAGCGGATCGCTTTACTCGCTCTGGCGATACTTCTAGCAGTCCCTTTGGGCATTTTTGGTCTTCAGATAGTTCGAGCTTCTGATCCATACGTCAAAAGTGTGATTTCTTTAACAGGAGACCCAATTCAAGGACATGCTATCTTTCAAATTAATTGTGCTGGTTGTCATGGACTGGAAGCAGATGGACGAGTAGGCCCTAGTTTGCAAGCTGTCTCAAAGCACAAATCTCGGTATGGACTAATTCACCAAGTTATTAGTGGTGATACGCCACCCATGCCCAAATTTCAGCCTAGTACTCAAGAAATGGCGGATCTCTTGAGCTATTTAGAAACTCTATAGGTTTAAATTGTGTCTTGCTGTAGTCTTTTAGCAAATCGCTTGTTAAAAACTTAGCTTATATTTCATTAATAGAGATTAAATATAAAAAATATAGTACGAGAATATGAAGTATGCAACTTTGTATAGTAAGTAGTTGGCTTTATATTTCTATATGTTTATCAAAATCAGTATAAAATATATCCTCCGATAGAAGGAATAGTTACACTGAACCACATAGGATGCCTTTAAAGCTTAGGTATTGTGTGCATTAATGAAAATTTGCAACAAAAGATAAGGATGGTATTTTCATGCAACGAATTTTGTCGAGTTTAAAGCAAGTATTGCGTCCTAAAATTTTGGTTTTAGGTTTAATGATTTTTATTAGCCTGTCGGGTTTATTTATTTTTACTCAACCGCCTAGCTATGCAACAACACTTGAAGAATTAAAATTAATACCTCCAGATCAAAGACCAACACCTCAAGAAAAAATTGACCGTGCTTACGAATATAACCGAGCTGCTGGTGTAAGAGAAGAACGGCGACAAGAAGCTTACGAACAAGCCATAAAAGATGCTGAAAGTCTTGACACTATAGAGAAGGCTTATGAAAGGAATTTAAAGGCTGAAAGAAAAGATAATTCTCAACCAAATTTACTTGATAAAGCTGGAGAAATAGTTGACAAAGTGACGGGTAATTAGCAAACAGGAGTGCTTTGTCAAGCTAGTTATGAAAGTTTGTAGTAAGGACTTCAGTCCTTATTTTTTCAGCACTAAAGTTCTTACTAAGAACTTAGGTGATTTCTGATAAAAAAATACCTATGTTGACGAGTTTCGACTTCTCTGCGAGACGCTACGCGAACGCTCAACTCTCGACCAATCAGTTGGTTGAGCGAAGCGCTGCACTGACTTGTACTGAGCTTGTCCTGAGCGTAGTCGTTGGCGCAGCCTCTCGTAGAGAAGGGCGCAGCCGAAGTAGCTTGTCGAAGTGTTGAAACCAACGGCTATGGTAATTTTATTACTAGAATTTACCTTATTTATTATAATTCATCAGCTATGACAGGATTAACAGCTTTTTTCTTGCTACTAATTCTGTGTTCATACCACTTCATTAGGGGAGTGGCAGTAATTCCATGTAAAACAACAGAAACTATAATAGTGGTGTAAGTTATCCAAGCAATTTGTTCAGCAGCTGCGCCTTCTAACCCATGACTAAAAGCATACGCTAGGTAATATAAAGACCCAACGCCGCGAATGCCAAACCATCCAAATAAAAACCGAGCTATTGGATGTAAATTTCGACGACGGGAACCTAAAGGACGCTTACCGATTGTACTAATCCAAACTCCTAAAGGACGAATAATTAAAAATAAAGAAATTATGACTAATAAAGATTGTGTAGCATACTTAAGTATTGGTTCAAATAATAATATCGAGCCCAATAACAAAATTGTTCCTACTTCTAAAAGTTTCTCAAGCTGCTCAATAAATTCCAACTTTGCTAGTGATTCTTCCGATTTTTTATAGCTACGTTGTACAACTAAACCAGCAATAAATACTGCCAAAAACCCATAACCATTAACAACTTCTGTTAATGAATAAGTTATTAAAATTATACTTATAGCAACAAAATCTTCCATCAATTCATCAGCAGAATGGCTTTCCTGGATTTTTTGATCAATCCAAACTATTGTTTTGGGAACAATAATTCCCATAATAATACCAGCTGCGATCGCCCAAATTAAATCAACTGTAACCCAATCTTGAAACCAGTTGCCCCAATTATTATCTTTTAGAGCATAAATACCAAAATAAACAAAGGGAAAAGCTAAAGCATCATTTAAACCGCCTTCAGAAGTTAAACCAAAGCGCAACTCATCTTGATCGTTTGTATCAATCAGTTGTACTTCTGAAGCTAATACTGGATCTGTTGGTGCAAGAATTGCTCCTAATAAGATAGCTTCTCCCCAATTCATACCCAAAAATAATTTTCCTACAGCAGCCAAAGCAAAAATTGAAATTGGCATTAAAAATAAAATTAGTCTTGCTGTAATATTCCACACATCCAGCCTGAGTGGATGAATAATTTTCAAACCGCAGCCAAATACTGAAATAATCACTACAAATTCTGCTAGTCTTTCTAGTAATTTGGCATTGAATACTTCATCTTGACGCAATTGAATTAGTCCAAAGCCATAAGGGCCTAGAAAAATACCAACTACCAGATAGATAATGGCAAAAGAAAGAGGTAAGCGAGCAATCCACCCTGATCCTAACGTGACTACCAATAAAAGCAGTCCAATCACAAATAAGTTAAGAATGTAAATATCTACCATATCAATTGAAATAAAAATACAAATAACACTTTGTAAGTATAGTTATGGTAGCTTTTGATTATAAATAGCCTAAAGGTAGATTTTGTTAAATAAGTTAATATTTATTTTTACCTCTATTAATGTAGTAAAAATAGCGAAAACTTTATAAAATTGTGGTAATACCTCATGCTGATTCAGCAAAATCGATGCTAAATCTTTTTTGTCAAAGCGATCGCCTTTTTTAACAAGCTAAATTTATAATCACTTCAGGTTAACTAGATAGATTCAATCCCGCTGAAAAATACGCTTGATTTGGAATTACTGCTAGATAATTCAGATTTCGTCATAGATTTATGGTACTCGGCAGTGTATATTTACCAAGCAATAAGTACCATAGATAATTCCCTCATTGGCTTCTTGGAATTGATTATTACTTCATACATCTTTACAAAAAGACCTTGCTATGGGGAAAACACGAAGTAAATTACGTTCCCATAATATTACTGATTTATTAAGTAAAATCCTCCTGCCGACGCTCGCGGACTCGCTACTGCTGCGCGATCCTGCTCGATTGCCATGTAGTTGAAACACTGCCTCTTGCCTTATTTCTTTAAAAGTGCCTATTACATTGTTTAAAGTTATGTAGCCTTTTGAGTACAGGCTAGGAGCCACTGCGGTAAACTATGCCTTGATTATGATTCTTTCGCAGAGAAGAACACTCGAAAGGAGCCGTTTTTTCAATGTCTCATACCGTAAAAATCTACGATACCTGCATTGGTTGCACCCAATGCGTCCGCGCTTGCCCTACTGACGTGCTAGAGATGGTTCCTTGGGATGGCTGTAAGGCTGCTCAAATTGCCTCCTCACCCCGCACAGAAGACTGCGTAGGATGCAAGCGTTGTGAAACTGCTTGCCCCACCGACTTTTTGAGCATCCGGGTTTACCTAGGAGCTGAAACAACTCGCAGTATGGGTCTAGCTTACTGAGGAATTTTCTCTAAAATTTCTCAATTGGTTCACAATTAAGTGTCTCCATAGCAAGCTCATTTAGGATAGTAGGGTGGATACTACCCGCCCTACTAAATTTTCTTTTTTAGCCTAAAAACTCAAAAACCATATCTTAGTAGTAGAGGAGCAAGTTGCTCCTTTTTTCTTGGGCAAAACCGTGCCTTGATGCCGGCAACTATACTGGATTTAATAATCCTGCAACTGGAGTGGTGTGAGTAATGTGTGGAATCGTTGGGTATATAGGCACTCAAGCGGCAACAGAAATTTTACTGGCTGGTCTAGAAAAACTGGAATATAGAGGTTATGATTCTGCTGGAATTGCTACGGTTTGGGAAGGTGAGGTTAATTGTGTCCGGGCAAAGGGCAAACTGAATAACTTGCGTTCTAAACTTGAACAACTAGAAAACCCTGCTCAAATTGGTATTGGACATACTCGCTGGGCAACTCATGGTAAACCAGAAGAGTACAACGCCCATCCCCATTTGGATACGGCGATGCGAGTAGCAGTAGTCCAAAATGGTATTATCGAAAACTACCGCGAGTTACGCGAGGAACTAAAGCAAAAAGGACACGAGTTTCGTTCTGAAACTGACACAGAGGTAATTCCTCACCTCATAGCTGAATTTTTGAAGAATCTTCCCGCCTCATCTTCATCATCTGCGTTTTTAGACGCAGTTCGCCAAGTTGTTAATCGCCTGAAGGGGGCATTTGCGATCGCAGTTATTTCTGCTGATTATCCTGACGAATTAATTGTAGTCCGCCAACAAGCACCTTTGGTAATCGGTTTTGGTCAAGGGGAGTTTTTCTGTGCATCTGATACACCAGCAATAGTTGCTTACACCCGTGCAGTATTACCCCTAGAAAATGGTGAAATTGCCCGCCTCACGCCTTTGGGCGTAGAGATTTACAATTTTGCGGGCGACAGACTCAAAAAACAACCCCGAATGCTCAACTTGAGTCCCACGATGGTAGAAAAGCAGGGATTCAAACACTTCATGCTCAAAGAAATTTACGAGCAACCGGGAGTGGTACGAGCTAGTTTAGAAGCTTACTTTACTAATACAGGGGAATTTAGTGAATCACCCATTAATTTAGGTTTACCGACAGAATTTTACGCAGATTTAGCACAAATTCACATCGTCGCCTGTGGTACTAGTTGGCACGCAGCATTAGTAGGAAAATATTTGCTTGAGCAGCTAGCAGGAATTTCGACTCAGGTACACTATGCTTCAGAATATCGTTATGCACCATCACCTTTAACACCTAATACATTGATTGTTGGTGTTACTCAATCGGGTGAAACTGCTGATACTTTAGCAGCTTTGGCAATGGAAAAAGAACGTCGCCAAGGACAAGAACCCCAATATCAACCACGACTACTAGGCATTACCAATCGTCCAGAAAGCAGCCTGGGTCTTTTAGTACCTCATATTATCAATACCTTGGCAGGAATTGAAATCGGGGTAGCAGCAACAAAAACTTTTATTGCCCAACTGATGGCATTTTATGCTTTAGCATTAGATTTAGCGGCTCGTCGTCAGACAGTTCCCTTAGAAAAATTAGTAGAGATTATTAACGGGTTGCGACAAATACCAAAAGAAATTGAAGCAACTTTAGAGACTCAAGAAAGTTTAACTGAACATTTAGCCCACGACTTTGCTGAAACCAAAGATTTCATCTTTTTGGGAAGGGGAATTAACTTCCCCATCGCCTTGGAAGGAGCATTGAAATTAAAAGAAATCAGCTATATTCACGCTGAAGGCTATCCCGCCGGCGAAATGAAGCATGGCCCTATTGCTTTATTAGATGCCAAAGTACCAGTAGTTGCGATCGCAATTCCTGGTAGTGTATATGAAAAAGTCATTTCTAACTCCCAAGAAGCCAAAGCCAGAGATTCTCGTTTAATTGGCGTGACTCCCGTTCAAGATGGTGAAGCCGCAGAAATCTTTAACGACTTGCTCCCCATTTCATCAGTAGATGAATTACTCTCTCCCATCCTGACAGTAGTACCTTTGCAACTATTGGCTTATCATATCGCCGCCCGTCGCGGTTTGGATGTCGATCAGCCAAGAAATTTGGCAAAATCAGTAACAGTTGAATAATTTTTTACAGTCTATTAAGTGATTTTGTACAAACATAAAATAAAAGCGAAGTAGTCCCAAATTCTGATAATTGCTTCGCTTTATTTTATTTAATTCAACCACTTGTTTTCAGAACCTTTCCCTCGCAGTGCTTGAGTATTTGTTTCTTCTATCCGGCATTCTCTTTTATCAATGTCTGACTTAATCAAAACTCCCTGATTAGTGACTCCTATTTCAAATCGGTATTGGCCATTAACCATATTGATAGCGGCATAGGTCACTGTCCCACACATAATCATCCCAGAAATTGATAAGGTAATTTGCAGGATTCCCAATGCTCTTTTCATTTTCTGTCGCTCTTAACTCTATATTCTCATTTAAAGATGAGGCTAGTTGAGAACTGGGTTAATTACTAGTTGACTATATAGAGGACTTATCTTTAATTTTTGGGTGAGATATGGATGAGTTTAGGTTGTATGGTATTTGATGCTCTCACTTGCTGCTGATAATCTATCTTTTACATAAACATCTGGTAGAATCCCAATAGTTTTATGTGTGAGAGTGATGGCATCGCGTCGGGTAGCTCAAAATTTTCTTCCAAAAGTTAAGCAAGCGTATGAGCGTGGTGGTTACTCCAGTCAAAAAAGTTTTGCAGAAGATGTGGTAAAACTTTCTCTGTCTACAGTTAAGCAATTTTTTCAAGGTAAACCTGTTGCTGTTAGAGGATGTTTGAAAAGTCTGTTCAGCAGTCAAATTTAATTCTGGAAATGTCGGCGATACGATCGCTTCACGACCTCTAAATTGGTTAATTTGATACTCATCATCTACTAAATAGTAAATAGAAATAGTAGGTTGTTTCGGATTACCTATATATCGCCTACCACCCAAAGCTAAATAATCCACAACCCAATATTCAGGAACGCCAAAAGTTTCATAGTCAACTAACTTATGTGCATAATCATCTTTCCAATTAGTGCTGACAACTTCGATAATGAGGGGAACAGATGCAGCTTGAGTTACTGTTGAAGACTTTTTCCATATCGGTTCTGATGCAAGATGGTTTTGATTGATCACTATCACATCAGGTGAATACCCAGACTCTTTATTAGGAATTTTGACGAGTCCTTGCTTGGGGATGATATAAGGGAGTTTTAATCGTTTAAACTCCAAAGTTACTTCGCCAGCTAAAAAACCATTAATCTCTTCATGATCTCCTACTGGCTGTATTTCAACAATCACCCCATCATGTAGTTCATAACATCCGCCATCTGGCTTCCAATTCAGGAATTCTGCAAAAGTTAGTGTTTTTGGTAAAGCTTGAAACATTAGATTTGCTCCT
>JBBSOP010000167.1:0-9240 GCA_038259655.1 Chroococcales cyanobacterium | reverse complement strand
AATTAGACAGAATTTCTCTATGTAAAGAAGAGGACTTTATCTTCTTTTGTTTTCAAAATGAGAACTGCTGGGATTTAGACCCATTTCTTTGGTAAATATGTATGCTGTATCTATTACGGTACAAGGATATTGGCAGCTATTTAAGGTAGAGACTTACTTACCAGTCGTGATGCGTAAAGCCCCCGTGATTCATCCGGGGGATATAAGCGAACAGGATGAATGCCACTTGCTACAAGTCGACAGAGCCACCCAACGCAGTGGCTCATTTATTCATCCATGATGTGGGTCGTTGATGTACTCCACAACACAGGAAGTAGTGACTTTTCCAGTTGTGTCAAATACGGAGCGCCCTCTCTGTTCATACTCTTTTTTTGGCGAAGGCGACATCATAAAATATGTTATTTGTCAATACTTAGAGGGCTTGATGCGCTTACCCTGTCATTTACTCCCCAATTAACTAACTGTCATCAGGGAAAGTTGACCGTCTTCCATATTAATAATGCGATCAGCAATATCTAAAATCCGATTGTCGTGAGTCACTAACATAATAGTGCATCTTTGTTCTTTTGCTAGACGCTGCATCAGGTCTACAACATCTCGACCTGTCTTTTTATCTAATGCCGCAGTTGGCTCGTCTGCTAAAACTAATTTAGGGTGACTCACTAAAGCACGAGCGATCGCCACACGCTGTTTTTGTCCTCCTGAAAGGTTATCAGGATAATAGTCAACGCGATCGCCCAGTCCCACTTCCCGAAGCATGGCTTCAGATTTGGTGCGTGCTTCGTGACTGCTAATATCTTCATGTAGCTCAATTGACATTTGGACATTCTGTCTAGCACTCATAAATGGCAATAAATTATGAGCTTGGAAAATATAACCAATGTGGCGACGAGTTTGTACCATTTTCTCTTCATTCGCGCCATGTATTTCTTCACCTAAAATTTTAATACTTCCCTCTTGGACAGAACGCAAAGCACCAATTAATGATAATAAAGTAGTTTTCCCAGAGCCAGAAGGACCAGTCATAATGACGATTTCTCCCGGAGATATTTCCAGGTTAATATCAAATAAGACCTGCTTTTTTAAAGAACTACTGCCATAATAATGGTTTAAACTATTAATAGCTATTACAGATTCCATAATATAGAGTCCTTAAAAAATATCAGCCGGATCTGCGGATCTGAGTTTGCCCACAGCAGTAGCACCAGAAATAAAACACATTATAATAGTTGATATCATGACAAATATTGCTCTAGAAAAATTCATTGTAATCGGGAGCAAGGTAGCTTGTTTAGCAAATTCATATTGAATTACAGAAATGAGCAAACCTGGTATATAACCTAAAATTGCAATAAACAAAGCTTGTTGAAGCACCATAGACAAAAGATAATTATGACGATATCCCATTGCTTTGAGAGTGGCGTATTCTGCTAAATGTTCCGAAACATTGCTATAAAGAATTTGGTAAACAACCACCACACCCACAATAATTCCTAGGGCTACTCCTAGATTAAAAATAAAACCAATTGCTGTACTGCTTTGCCAATAATTCTTTTCAAAAGCAATCAATTCAGATTTTGAGAGAACTTTAACATCTTTGGGTAAGTAATCTTTCAGTTTGTTCACAAAAGTATCAGGATTATTGCCAGGTTTTAATTTAATCAGACCAATATTAATCAATCCTTGCTGCCTCCCACTAAAAATTCTCAGGAAGTTAAGATGGCTAGTAAGCAAATTACCATCCGATCCAAATGAAGTTCCTAGCTCAAATAATCCAGCTACTTGAATTTTTCGATTTATGCCGCGATCGCTAATTTCTGTTACAACACTGCGCTGTTTTTCAAAATCTGCAACAATAGGCCCAAACTCAGAGCGAGAACTGCGGTCAAATAAAACCATATCAGGTAGTTTTAGAGTATCTATATTTTCTTCAACTCCTGGAAAATTAAATATTTGCTCTTGATCTCGAAATTCAAAACCGATCACAAATATATTGCGCCAATAATCTCTAGTTTCAGGGTTTTTCCACTGACCAAAACCTAAATAAATCGGATTCACAAAATCCACTTCCTCAAACGCTAACGCTTGAGTTAAGCGTCTTTCTGGAAAACTTTCCATCGCAATTAAAGAGGTAGAGCGCGGACTAATTAAAAAACAATCACCTTGTAAACCTTCATGGAGACGAACAGCGCTATCAAACAAAGCATCACGAATACCAAGTTGCATAAAAACAATCACAACTGCAAATATAACTCCAGAAAGTGCGATAATTAATCGAGTTCTTTGGTGGCTAAGTTGTAACCAAGCTGTAGGTAATTTACTAAACATAATTTTTTGCTAATTGCTATTGCTTTTTGCCGTTTCTGATGTATTAATCACCACTTTGATCTGTAAATTGGTTAAGCCTGAGACTCGCTGACTAGCTTCAGGATTGAGCTTAATTTTTACTTCGACTACTCTCGCATCTGCATCGGCAACTGGGTCGGTACCTAGTGCATCTTTTTTGCCAATTTGTAAACCGATTTCATCCACTGTTCCTTGTAAATCACCTATTACCCCATCGCCTCTAATTATGGCTTTTTGACCTACACTAATTTTAGTGATGTCGGTTTCATACACTTCTGCCGTTACATACATTTGGTCAGTATTTCCTAAGTCAACAATTCCCTGATTCCCAATTAGTTCACCTGGCCAGGTATGAATTTTAAGAATTTGACCATCTCTAGGCGATCGCACATAAGCTAAATCTAAATCTGCCCTAGCTCGTTGCGTTGCTGCTTGTGCAGCTTCAAACTCCATTTGAGCAATTTGTACATCTACAGGACGGACTTCTGCAACTGAGTTGAGAGTGGCTTGCGCTTCTTTGATTTGCTTTTGATTTGTGTTTACTGTGCGATTCAGGTTAGCTTTTGCCTCCTCTATATCTTCTTGATAAGAAGTTACAATTCGGCTGAGATTTGCTTGTGCTTCTTTAAGATTTTCTTGAGTAGTTGTTTGTTGGAGGCAAAAACTATCGCGTTGTTGAGCTGCTACCGCCCCATCTTTATATAAGCTCTGATAGCGTTCACAATCAGTTTGAGAATTTCGCAACTCAGCTTTGATGCGCTCAATTGTAGCTTCTTGAGCATTCTTTTCCCCTTGCAACTTAGCTTGTAAGCCAGCAATAGCTGCTTTTTGGGTGGCGATTTGTCCTTCTAACTCAGCCTTTGTGCGTTGAAACCTGGCATCTTGAGCTGTTATGTCACCTTTTTTCGCACCAGCTTTGACTTGCAGTATACGAGCTTGAGCAACTTTGATTTGTATTTGTGCTTGTTTGAGAGATGCTTGTAAACGATCGCGGCTGTCTAGAATCGCAATTACTTGGCCAGACTCAACTTTATCTCTTTGTTTCACTAGCAGTTGCTTAACTCTTGCCCCTTCTTGAAAAGCCGGCGCAGATATGGCAATTACTTCGTCTTTAGGTTCCAAATACCCCGTAGCAGCAACAGCACCAATCTCAATATTCGTAGTAGTTAGGTTAGTGGGTGGCGGACTAGAATTTGCTGACTTGAAATGTAATACAGAGTAAGTGGTAACAGCACCAGTTGCTAGAGCAGAAACGACTGTTAGAGTTGTCCCCCAAGTGATCTGTTTGAACATGAGTTGAGATTTCATCTTTACTACCTGAGTTTAAGAAATAACTATCATTTGGAGGTAGGATTTATAAAAATGTAATTTGTTAAAAATTAGTATTAGGAGTTCCCTGATTTGTATCTTTGTTAATTTATCAGGGGTACTTACGGGATTTATGCAGCTAGTAGTCTGGCAAAAATAAACCTACGATTAAAAATCCTCATTAAAAGTAGAGGAGAACTTTGTACAGACTCCCCTTTACTACTACACGGGTTCATATCCGCTTCTTCTGTGCTTCTACTTGCGGATCTGTAGAAATCTTACATAAAACCAGTATTAGTTGTTTGTTTGATAACAATCCAGTCACGTATCCGGTCGGGGAGAAACTTAATCATCACGGCAAGAAATTTGGCCTCCTGTCCAACTAGGTAGCGAGTTTTCGGTCTTTTCGTTGTCAGCGCATTAACCACAGCTTCAGCGACAAGTTCAGCCGAAACACCAGTTTTAGCTGATTTAATTGCGGATTCACAGGCAGCAGCAAGAGTAGAACCGTAGAGGTCTTTAGCCTGCGGTGGCAAATCTTTGATTGCTTTGTTAGTTGTGGCGACGGCTTTTTCCCAAATCGGCGTAACAACATAGCTAGGTTCAATGATGGAGACAGAAATCCCCCAAGGTTTGAGTTCCATCCGCAGTACATCTGTAAATGCTTCCATCGCAAATTTTGAAGCACAATTTGCCCCTAAAAAAGGCATTGCCATTTTGCCAATTATTGACCCAATATTGACAATACGCCCCTGGCTTCGTCGTAGGAGTGGGAGAAATGTTTGGGTAACAACTATCTGTGCGATCGCATTCACTTCTATCTGCTGCCGCAGTTCTGCAATCGGTAGACACTCCAATGGACTAATAACAGCCGTACCTGCATTATTAACTAAGCCCCATAGACCAAGACTACCAACAGCATTAGTTACAATCTCTGCTGCGGCAGCAATAGAGGCTACATCCGTAATATCGAGCAAAATCGGTGTCAGGCGAGCAGATGCTTGGCTCTTCAAAATCTCGGCATCTACTTGTTTACGTACACCAGCAAAAACCTGGAATCCTAGTTTATCTAGATGCAAGGCACAGGTTTTCCCAATACCTGTAGATGCTCCAGTTACAACTACTGCACCTTTAGCGATTATCACCATGAAATTTTTTACTTTATATTTTTAATTTGACAGACAGTTATCAATTCTGAACTAACCTTTTTTTCTTTATCCCCCATATTAGATAGAGTCCAGCCGCAAGAGAAGAAAACAAGGTAGAAGGCTCTGGAACAGGTGTGATAGAAAAAATCACTGCTTTACCGTTAGCATCAGGCACTATCCTGGCAAACTCAATTTCATCCCCAGTCCAGAAAATGCCATCGAGACCAGCTACATACAGTGGAATAATCTCATTACTGACATAAACAATAGGATTTTGTTGGCCTTTTTGCGGAAACCCAGTCAAAGGCGATACCGACATTAAAGTTATAGGTTCTTTGTTACGCAGTAAACCTTCAGCTCCCTCAGCTTCTATAAAAATTTTCAGCAAGCTATCAGCAAGCGTTGGCTCATCTTCTCTTTGAACAATTACACCTGCTGAATATAAAGAAGTGTAGGGTGGTGTAGTTTGAAATGGAGTAGGAGCC
Organism: Chroococcales cyanobacterium; assembly: GCA_038259655.1. Taxonomy (GTDB): domain Bacteria; phylum Cyanobacteriota; class Cyanobacteriia; order Cyanobacteriales; family Nostocaceae; genus Halotia. The sequence continues at coordinate 3,953 of JBBSOP010000167.1, read as the reverse complement.
AAATCAGGAGTACCATCCCCAGAAATAACGGCGCTACTAATTGGAGCAAAAGGCAGCAAACCAGTTGATTGAGTTTCAAATAATTCTAATTGCAACACACCTAGATTTTGCTCTGAACTGCCAATATTTCCTAACAGAGGCTCACTAATTAGCTCATTAGTAGGATTGCCGATGACAATACTTGTTTTTCCCAAACGGACTACACTGAAATCCGACTCGTTGTTCGGGCTGAAAAGGTTGATGCTAGTAGTAATAGAATTAGCAAAATTATATATCCCACTTTGGCACGTACTTACCCAATTATTGCCTGTACTACAGGTAATTGTTCCTGCATCTGCTGGTTTAACAATATTGAAAAATGATAAAGCAGTTAAACCCACTATGCTGGCGATTGATTTGGCTACCATCAAGTTATTAAACATTATTTTCCTCATGCAAAATTTTAATAAGTACACACCCTGACTATATATAAAAATCCGATTTGATTTATGAAAAAATCTAAGTATATGTAGGGTGTGTTATCGCGTAGTCTTGTCGCACCCTATTGGCGCTAAAAGTCTAAAATAGTGCTTTAGACGAGATGAAATGAACTGCCGACAAACCCTAACAAGAGGGATTTTTAATGTATCAATTTAGACGTATCACGCCACTACTATATTTAAATAATCAAATATGAGTCCTATAGCAGCGCTAAATTATTTGTAATCATCTCTCTTTTTTTTGTGTGTAGTGCGTTAAAAAAATAAAATTTCAGAAATCAGATAGAAACACGATATTACTTTTACTTTTGCGCTTTTATGATTTGGCGGATTGCATCCACCACCAATTGAGGTTGGTCGATATGGATATTGTGTCCACTAGTTTGAGCTATCTGTAAACTCCCCTTGGAAGAAAGTTTGGCTATTTCCCCTTGCAATTCCTGCCAAGTTAACCCAGCTTGCTTAGCTTGTTGATCTGGCATATTAGAAAACATATTGATTCCATGAGACAGCACTACCAGTGGTAAATTGTCTGATAATTGTGACTTGCCAACCTGTTGGGTACTGGTTTCCATTAATAGGCTTTCAGCTATTGCTGTCTCAAAAGTTTTAGGTAGAAACTTGGCAACAATAACTGATTGAATTTCTAAAGGCAACTTTCTGACAAACTCTGGTGCTGCTTGTGTTCCCCGCAACTGCACTAACAACCGCAACAAACCTAGTCTTGTAATTACCGATAAAGAGCGAAACATCCGCCGAGTGGCTGCCATGTTATGTTGAAATGCTGGTGAAATCCGGGAATATGCATTTGCGGGTACTGCATCTACTAATACCATACCCACAACCTCGTCTGGATACTGGCTAGCAAATAGACGTAGATTCAGACCACCTAAAGAATGACCTACTAAAATATAGGGGCTTTCGATCCCAGCGTTAGTCAGTAATGTATGCAATTCCTCAACCATTTCCTGACTAGTGCGGGGCTTAGAACTAGATTCGCTCCAACCATATCCAGCGCGATCATAAGTACACACACGGGTAAATTTAGCCACTTCTGTTTGTACCAAACTCCAGACCAGAGACAGACCTCCAAGTCCGCATTCCATCACTACAGTTGGGCTACCTTCACCTACACAATTAATATGCAGTTTATAGCCTCCCACATCTACAAGTTTGCCTGGTGGTGGATATTTATCTAGATCTGCGCGAGTAGCGATCGCTTGGTACATTGCTCCTGTTAATGCCAAAATAAATAGAATAATAACAAAACTACCAAGCAAATATCTCATGAGCTTTCCCGTAGGTAAATTTATCAAATATGGATTGTTTCTCCACCTATAGCAATCCTAAGTTTTTTGTTAATAGTATTTAGATAATTTCTCTGATTGTATTTTCTAGAGATAATATAGCGGTTTTATATGGATGGAATATACCACTCTAATCCTTAGCTCTTTTTGCCTGCCAAAGTGTACTGCACACAACCAAGAAACGCCATATACTAAAACTCAATTAGGATTGCTACACATACCATAACATGGAATAATTCCAGGTTTGCCGTTCACTAAAGTTAAGTAAAGAGCACACTTGCCTAAAGCATCAGAATCCCAAAAATAAATAGGAATCCCTGTACAAGATGGTGAATTATTAACTGCTTCCGGTAAATCTTTAAAGGTAATATTATTAGTTTTTTTACCTGAACTAACGGCAGAAATCGCTGAAGCTAAAATAAACAATGAGCCTATTTCACTTAAGCATCTACTTTCAAGAGAAATATTTTTTCCTACTTTAATATCATTTATTTCTGCTTCAGACAAGGTTAAACCAAGGCGATTTATTCCTTTTTGGATTTCCCTAATTTCTAGATTTGGTATTGCCTCAGACATTGTTGTTGATTCCATAATTAATAATCATGGTAAATAGAAGAAACTTGATGTTTGAATTAAGTTTTATCTGACTTTTCCTGTGAATTTCATCAAGCAGATCAATATTCTCAGGAAAAGCCTTAATTTGGAATTTGCAGAGATTTAAGAAATTTTTACATTTCTCAGCCAAGAATATCTTTCCGGTTGGTATTTGTAACTCTTGAAATCATGGCGCACCTGTTCGATTTGGCTGTTATCTGGCAAACCTTTGGTCTTGAAGCGGTAAATTACTTCAGCCACCGTAGCTTGAACTGACAAAGCTAACATCCGGAAGAAATAAAACCAATGTTTAGGAGCCAGTAAGCCACGGATACCAAAGCCTTTCCACTGGAACAGCACATACCATAATGCAATATAAAAGTAGGTATGTTTCATACTGGCAAAAACATTGCAGCGTTTTGGCTCAAACTTAGTATTTTCCAAGAAGTCATCAAAATGTGTTAGTGGTCCATAGTTCCCTAGCAACTGATCTGCTCGATAACTATCCATGAGTCCAATGTTTGCACCACGTTCCACCAATTGATTAAACTGCCCACATAAATCAGCGAAAATTCCATCTATATTACCGTTGGCAATCTTGACATATCTGGGTATAAAATTCAGATCCAAGTGCCACTTGCCTATGTAGGTAGGTATATGAACTCCAAACCACCACATATACTCAAAGTAAATACGCCAACTCATCACACTCGCATGGCCAAGTTGCTGAGGGTGACTCCGGTAAAGACAATTAACAGTCCGAGCATAAGCTTGGTTGAAATCGTTGTAAGCAGTGCGCTTGGCTTCAGCATCCACTTCCTGTGCTAGTTTAGCTCGAATGATTTCTGTGATACTTTCCACTGCAAAGGCAATCATTGTAGTCCCATAAGAATAGAAAGCATCGAAGATATGAGATGAATCACCAACCACATACCAGTTATCTGGAGAGAACAAGACTTTACTTTTATGGGCAATTCTCTGCCGATAATTGAAATCGACTACTTCACCACTGTCGATAATATTGGCCAGAACTTTGTGATTGGCTTTCAAAAATCCACAAAACTTGTCTATAGTATTAATTTCGTCAGATGAAATCACATCATGATGGTGAATAACACCAATAGATAAATCCATTGATTTTTTGTCAATCGGAATCATCCACAGCCAGTGACCGTGACCAAAATAGTGATTGGTAGAGTAATAATGGCTAGTTGATGTACCCTCTGGGTGATAGCCGGAATGAAAAATAGTACGATCCACATTTCTCACCCGTAGCCAAGCAGAGCCGTTGTTGAGTCCCATCAGGTTTTCTGGACCAAATAAAACGTTATCTGTCTTTTTTCCAATGATGAACTTAACACCAGCAGCGTCAATAACATGTTTGGCTTTTAATGCCATTGTTTCACCACCAACCTTGATTTCCACAGTTTTGATGGCATCCTTGGGAGTCAAATCCACATCTAACACGCGTCCGTTATAGAAAACTGCTCCCATCTGTTGATTCATTTTGAGCAGATCCTGCTCAAGTTTAGCTCGGTGGAGATGAAACGAAGCAATAGGAGTTTGTCGGTTT
>JBBSOP010000166.1:0-9251 GCA_038259655.1 Chroococcales cyanobacterium | reverse complement strand
TGCCACATGGAGGCGACCAAAAAACTATGCTCTATGGCTTTTTTCACTTTTCTCAAAGGACGACGTGACCAACCGACTGCATCACAGAGTTCTTCTAGTTCATACAGATCAAGATCTCGCTCGGTACTAAAAACAATGCGAGCCTCCTTAGACGAAGCTTCGCTAATGCTATTGGGGCTATTGCCCACAGATGCTGCTGTATGCTCTTCAAAGGAAGTAGTCTTACTTGTCGTTAAAGATTCAGGAGTACTAAACCAAGTTTTCCAAAAACCCATGCCAACGTGGTTCGGGTAGTATAACTGAATTGGTTGCCACTCTCTTTGAGTGTTGATTCACGTTTTACAAAAGCTACTACCATTCAAATTACCCTTACACTTAAATTTCTTTAGGTGTTTTTAGGATTATCGATGGCAACAGCTACTCACAGCGTGTTTCACACCAATCATTTTCAACTTTAGCATTTTGTTGTAAAGCCTAGGAGAAATTCCCCAAAAAACCAGAATATGAGAGTCAATTGTATATAGGGCATGGGGTATTGGGCATTGGGCATTGGGTACTTGTACTGAGCGTTGGTTGCTGAGCGCAGTCGAAGCAAGCCGAAGTATTGGGCATGGGAAAAAATTTAGTCCCTAATCCCTAGTCCCTAGTCCCTAGTCCCTAGTCCCTAGTCCCTAATCCCTAATCCCTAATCCCTAATCCCTAGTCCCCAGTCTCCAGTTCTCTGGTGACGAAAGCAAGCGAGTCTTACCCCCTACGATGGCTTCTGGTTTAAAATCTTCGACACTGGAACTTCTAAAGCGCTTTAATCGAGCGTTCCCCCAGTTTTATGAGCAATTTGTCAGTAGTGAGATTCAACTACAAAATTTACGGTTAGCCTATCGGCTCTATAAAACCAGACGCGCCGTTATAGAGTTAAAGCCGGAAGGAAGTAAAAGTGCCTTACACTTTGCTTACCGCAATCAGTCGTTTCTCCTTAGTGATATTTTTGGTGTGTTGGCGGCTTATGGGCTGACTATCCACGGTTTAAGCCTATATGGTCAGATCCGACCGCCAATGTTAGTTTTTATCAAACTGTTGGTATCTCGTGGCAGTAAAGCCTTGACCGAGAAAACCGCAGAAAACGTCTGCCGCGCTATTCGTGAGGCTTTAGGAGGGCGGTTTGAGGTAGAAGAAATGCTGGCAGTAGAATTTAATCTCGATACTGGCTTAGAACAAGTACAGACCGAGTTCTATGTTGATCCAGTATTTCATTTGCCGGCTCTGGTAATTGAAGCGGATAATCAACCAGGGTTGTTTTATAAAGTAATGTACGCTATCTGGCAGGAAGACTTGCTAGTAGTCAATGCCAATTTGTTGGTTTGGCGTGGGCGTACACGTCTTATTCTCTATTTATTGGGACCGAATGAAAGCTTGATTCCTGAATATTTGGGACACAAAATTGCTGAAGGAGTGCGTCAAAGGCTTTTGAGCAAATGATCTAAAGGATGAAGTATAAAAAAATTTTAGTCTTTATCCTTTCTAAATTCCATCTTTTAGTCTTACCCCTTCTTAAGGGTACGATATTAAGTATGGCAACCATTGAAGTCTTAGGCGTTCCACACGCATACGAGCTTACGGCTCCCACCTCCTGCCCTCACGCTTTAGTGTTTATCCACGGCTGGTTAAATAGTCGTGGATACTGGCAACCTGTGATTTCCCGCCTATCAACTGATTTGCAGTGCCTATCGTATGATTTGCGTGGTTTTGGTGAATCTCAGTCTTTGCCAGAAACTGATTTTAATCGGACACAAACTTCCTTTGACTTAACTGTCAACTCTGGTAGTGCGCTTAACTCATCTTTTGATTCTCTTTATACTCCGGCTGCCTATGCTCAGGATTTAGTAACTCTTCTGCAACAGCTAAATATTCATAGTGCTTGGCTGATTGGACACTCCTTGGGAGGCACAATCGCTCTTTGGACAGCAACTCAAATGCCAGAGTGTATAAAAGGGGTCATCTGTATTAACGCAGGTGGCGGTATTTATCTTAAAGAAGCCTTTGAGCAGTTTCGTGCAGCAGGGCAGCGATTTTTGCAACTCCGTCCACGCTGGTTGTCTCAGATGCCTTTGATTGATTTGTTATTTACCAGAGCCAGTGTCGCTCATCCTTTGGAGCGTTATTGGGCGCGTCAGCGAGTGATTGATTTTGTCGTGGCTGATCCGGAAGCTTCTCTAGGAACGTTACTAGACTCTACAACCGAGGAAGAAGTTAACCGTTTACCACAACTTGTGTCTCAACTTAAACAGCCGGTTTATTTTTTAGCTGGTGCTAACGATAAAGTTATGGAACCCAAGTATGTCCGCCATTTAGCCAGCTTTCACCGACTGTTCCAATACTCTGGAGATAATGTAATAGAAATTCCTGAGTGTGGACATTTGGCAATGTTGGAGCAGCCAGATGCAGTTGCTAGTCATATACTGTCGATAGTTAATGTTCAAGAGTCAGTGGCTTTGAACAATAATTCGTAATTCGTAATGACGCTCGATAGCGTAGCATTAGCGATGCAGGAGCGTCTGACTCGCTTTAAGCAAAGCCATGCCGCAGGTTTTACGCTACGCTAACGTAATTTGTAATTAAGAAGGTATAGAGCAAGCACTGATTGACTATCAATTAGATTGATACAACTTCATCACCTGAGTCAGAGCTAATCGAGATTCAACGCCTAAGGTGATGGGAGATGTATGACCAAGTGATAGATGATCCGCTGCGGCACAGGCAATCATGGCGGCGTTATCGGTACAGTATTTGAGGGGAGGAAACAGAACACGTAAGTTATTTTTGGCGGCTGCTGCTTGTAAGTTTTTTCTTAGACCGCTATTCGCCGCTACTCCTCCACCGACGGCAATTGTGTTGAGATTATAGTCTAAGGCACAGGCGATCGCTTTTTTGGTCAGCGATCGCGCTACTGTTTCTTGGAAGCTAGCCGCTACATCTGCCACTGGTACTTGCCCACCATCTTTTTCTAACTGCTGCACTAAACGCAGTACCGCTGTCTTTAAACCACTAAAACTCCCATCATAGGGATGATACCCTCCACCAGGTAGGGAGACTTTACCTTCTGGCAAGGCAAAGGATTGGGGATTACCTTCTTGTGCTAAACGATCAATTACTGGCCCGCCAGGATAACCTAGCTTTAATAACCGGGCTACTTTATCAAAGGCTTCACCTGCCGCATCATCACGGGTTTGACCTAAAGTTTTGTAATCACCACAGTTTTTAACGTAAATTAAGCTTGTGTGTCCGCCTGAAACCAGTAAGCTAAGAAAAGGGGGATCTAAAGTTGTCTCACTCAAGTAAGTCGCGTAAATGTGACCTTCTAGGTGGTGGACTCCCAAAAATGGTTTGTTATGTAAAATTGCAAGGGTTTTTGCTGCCGTTAAGCCTACTAAAAGCGCTCCTACGAGTCCTGGCGCACAAGTGGCAGCAATTCCATCAATTTGCCCCCAGTTTAATTGTGCTTGCTCCATTGCTTGAGCGATCGCCCAATTGATTGTTTCCAAGTGTTGGCGAGATGCCACTTCTGGCACTACTCCACCATATTGCTGGTGAACTAGGATTTGCGAAGCCACAATACTACTGCAAACTTGACGATTCTTAACAATTGCGACGGCAGTTTCATCACAGCTGGTTTCTATTGCCAAAACGGTTGCCATTCCAGGGTTTTACCAACTAAGGACTTGTTTGAGAAGCTTTAACTTTTATTTACTTAAACTTTACTCGATTCCCACGCAAGAGTATGATGACTTGCTAGTTATGTAAATAAAGATTGTACAAGCCGCTTCGTTTTGTACAAGAAACTTTGTGTTTTGTAATAAAAGGAAACAACTCCATGCGACGATTGTTTGCTTTGATTTTAGGGATTTGTCTTTGGTTCAATTTTGCTCCCCCAGCCCAAGCGCTAGGAGCTAACCTTGTACCCTGTCAAGACTCTCCCGCTTTTCAAGAGCTAGCAAAAAATGCCCGTAACACCACCGCCGATCCCCAATCAGGGAGAAAGCGGTTTGAGCGTTATTCTCAGGCGCTATGCGGACCTGAGGGTTATCCTCACTTGATTGTTGATGGTCGTCTTGACCGTGCTGGCGATTTTCTTATCCCCAGTATTCTCTTTTTGTATATTGCCGGTTGGATTGGTTGGGTAGGTCGTTCCTACTTGCAAGCAATTAAAAAGCAATCAGATACCGAACAAAAAGAAATCCAAATCGATCTTGGGTTGGCACTATCGATCATTTCCACAGGCTTTGCTTGGCCTGCGGCTGCACTCAAAGAGTTCTTGTCGGGTGAGTTAACAGCTAAGGATTCAGAAATCCCTGTTTCTCCCCGCTAATTCAGCTTAACTGATTCATTTTTTTGGAGACTAAATTCATGGCGGACAAAGGCGACCAATCATCCTATTTGGTTAAATTTATTTCCACAGCGCCAGTAGCAGCTACTATATGGCTGACAATTACAGCAGGTATTTTGATTGAGTTCAATCGTTTTTTCCCAGACCTACTTTTCCATCCACTTCCGTAGGTGGAAAATAGGATTTTAAAGACAGTTGAATTAGTTGTCTTTTGCCTAAAATTGACTGGTTAGTTTACTCAGCCTAATTTAGGTGGAACTATCACTTAAATTAGGTGGTAAAAACAACTTTTTGAAACTCGTAATGCTTTAAGCAGCTAGCGAGTTTCATTTTTTTTGAAAGATGCTAAATTAATTTTTCTAAACTTATGAGCTAAAAGGTAACTTGATCCACAATTATTATTAATATAAAAATGCCACCATTCTAATTTTAGAGGGAAACATAAAAATTATGGCGCAAGCAGTAGATGCATCCAAAAATCTCCCCAGCGATCCGAGAAATCGGGAGGTTGTTGCTCCAGCAGGACGAGATCCGCAGCAAGGCAACCTAGAAACTCCCGTTAATTCTTCTCCCTTAGTCAAATGGTTCATTAACAATTTACCCGCCTATCGCCCAGGTATTAATCCTTCTAGACGTGGGCTGGAAATTGGTATGGCTCATGGTTATTTGCTGTTCGGTCCTTTTGCTAAATTGGGACCTCTGCGGAATACAGTTAATGCCAACTTAGCTGGTGTATTATCAGCAATCGGCTTGGTTGTGATTCTCACCGCTTGTCTATCCTTGTACGCTGCTAGCAACCCTCCTAAAGCACTTGCTAGTGTTACTGTACCGAATCCTCCAGTAGATGCTTTCAACTCCAAAGAAAGCTGGAACCACTTTGCTAGTTCTTTCTTAATTGGTGGTATTGGTGGAGCAATAGTAGCATATTTGTTGACTAACAATTTGGGAATCATTCAAGGAATTTTAGGCTAATTAAATTTCTGTTAATTGGGCATAGGGTATTGGTAATTAGTAATTAATTTTGAGTTATTTTTACTATTACTTATACCTCATGCCTAATTTCCTACAGATATTTAAATTACTGACAATTAAACAAAAGCAAAAATTACCAAAAAAGTTATCACTTCTCAAGTGTTTTTTTAGTAATTTAGTCATAAAAATGCTTGACTGTGATTTTTGGGAATTTGAAATTATTTAAATAAAGCTGCTTCGATCGCATTGAGAGCAGTTTCAAAATCATCATTGACGATTTTAATATCAAACTCATCTGCTGCTTTTACTTCTTCTTTAGCACGGCACAGACGACGGGCGATCGCTTCTTCCGAATCTTGGCCCCGATCGCGTATCCGTTTCTCTAATTCATCAAAGTCAGGCGGCAAAATAAAAATACTAAGAATCTCAGGGAAGAAATTGCGAATTTGCCTTGCTCCTTCTAGTTCAATTTCCAGCACTACTAACTTGCCTGATTGAACTTGGTTAAGCACAGTTTCACGGAGAGTACCGTAATAATTACCAGCAAATTCTGCCCATTCTAGAAATTCGCCTCCAGCCATCAATTGTTCAAACTTGCTACGACTAATAAAGTAATAACTTTTGCCGTCGATTTCTCCTGGACGGGGAGAACGAGTTGTTACGGATACGGAATAATACAATTGGGGATGACGCTGCAACAGCGATCGCATTAAAGTGCCTTTACCGACCCCACTAGGCCCAGTTAAAACAATTAACCTGCCTGGAGACTGGTCTTCTTTGGTATTAGCACAACTCTGGATAGGTAAAGCTTGCATCATCCGTTCAACCTGTGAATTAATCAATAAATATTATTCATTAGCCTTTGGATTCGTTGCCAAAATCAAATTTTACTAACGAATTTGTAGCACGAGTGACAGAAAACTAGTCTAATTCACATATTACTGCTGATGCGGTGCAAATAAAACTAGGGTTATTGACTTACCCCTAATCAATTATCTACAACATGATGCTCACGGGAAATCACAAAGCGATTTGCAACCGTTTCAGGCTGAATCGCCGACAGAATAACGTGGCTGGAATCCGTAATAATTACAGCCCTAGTCCGACGACCATAAGTTGCGTCAACTAGCTGGTTTTTATCCCGCGCCTCAGTAATAATCCGTTTAATCGGCGCAGACTCTGGACTAACGATGGCAACTACTCGGTTAGCGGACACGATATTACCGAAACCGATGTTAATTAACTGTATTTCCATATAAAATTGACACCAAATGTGGTGCGCGAAGCTGGTAAAGAAGTTATTTCCATGTTATCCCCAAAAAATTGGAGTTACAACGCTTCAGGTATAGCCAGCCTTCGTTTTTAAATAGCAGATGCTTTTTTTAGCTGTTTATTTAGCCAAAACACCTGGAAATCTTTCCAAAGACACATGCAAAATCGTACAAATATAATCTAATTAACTGATGTAAATTTACCTAAAGTAAAAATCTGGATCAAAAACTGATCGAGAACAAAATTGATTGGAACTATGTAGCTTTAAACGCAAAAGACGAGCCATTTTTGTTTAATTCATAGCTAGAAGCGAAGCGTGGATACGAGCTTAAACTCGCCATCGATGACGCGGAACCCATTGCAGCATTTCTTTCGCTAGTTGGGTATTAATCAGAGCTTTGTAAGGCTCATGTTCATATTCTTGACCACCGCGCCACTCCACTCCAGGAAGTAGAGATTGAGCCATTTCTTGACTAGGGCGATGCGCCGAAGAAATATCATCTGCACATAGCAACAAAGTCACGTGACCAGGATTTGGGCAATGTAAGGCGCACCGAGCCGCCTCAGCAGCATCTTTTACATCGAGAAAAGCTCCATATTCCCAAAATGGATTCCATTCAAAATTGGGATTGGCTTGCCGATTGGAAATAATAAAATCGTAGGTTTCTTCGTTTCTTCATTAAACACACCCGGTGGTCGTAGACAAATGGTTGAGATACCTGTGCTATCGGTAAAATATCGGCACATTTCTTCACCGAGCCGCTTAGAAACAGCGTAAGGAGTGGTTGGATAACAAGAATGATTATCGTCCAACGGAAGATAATCCGGTTTTCTCTGACCTTTGAAGATTCCTAACACATCAACACTGCTAAAGAAAACAATACGTTTGAGTTTTGCCTTTGCTGCTGCTCTTAAAATATGCCAAGTGCCTAGAAGATTGACTGTCATTATTTGATCTGGTGCATCTTCAGGATTTCCGAGCAACGCCGCTAGATGAACGATCGCATCACAACCTTGAACGGCATCACTGATGTCATTTGGATTTAAAATATTGTAACCACTTGCAATGTCAAAACCAACTACTTCACATCCATCGCTACGCAAAACTTTTTCAACAACTGAACCGATCATGCCCTCGTTGCCAGTAACTAATATTTTCATAAGTAATTATTTATAGAATAGAAGTACCTGCCTATTATTTTGTCAATTGCAGCATTCAATTTGGTTGTAGTCTGAGTTATGACTATCGTTTAATACACTAGATTTACTCTTCATCAGATTCATCTATCATCGGCTTTTGAGCAGTGTGTCGTACAAACAAAACCTGAATACTGTCATCAACAATAGTAAAAAGAATCCGATAGGCATTTCGTCCCTTTCCGTAAATCAATTGTCGAATTTCTTCATCAAAAAAATCATTCTCAAATGCTAAAGAGCAACGAAAAGGCATATTTTCTAGGGATAAAATAGCCTGACATAATCCTTCTAACCAAATTCTAGCCTTGCGCGAAGAATCATTACTAAACCACAAATAAGTTTCTTCTATTGCTTTTTGTGCTGCTGGTTGTATAATGACATTATATTTTTGATTCATTGAGAACTGTCTAATTTATCAAACAGTTCGTTAAAAAAATATTCTGCTTTTTTTCCTTTTTCTTCCTGCATCTGTTCCAAACCAAGTTTAATACCCTTTAAAGTTTCTACTAACTCAGCAGCATTTAAAAGTTCTTGATAAGACTCTGCATCTTGAACAACTAACTCAGCTTTTCCATTGACAGTTAGAACTAAAGGATGTTTTGTTTGCTTAATACGCTGCAAAAACTCAGTTGTATTCCGTTTAAACTCAGTAAGGGAATGTATATCTTTTGAAAGGTTTATCATACGTATAACATTTAATAAGCATCTAATTAAATGTTAATGAGTATTTACTGAGTTTGTCAATCAAACCTACATTCATAAATAAATAAAATTCGGTGAAGCGGTGCTTTAAGGTTGGGCGTAGGGCGATCGCTTATTATCATAAGTAGAAAGTAGGCATTAGTTTTATGACAGCAACACCAACACCAACCCTAAGAAAGCAATATATTGAGCAACGAGATCAAGGGTATTGGATCGAAGGGACACGCGTATCTCTTGATTCAGTTGTATATGCCTTCTTAAATGGTGACTCCCCTGAAAGCATTGCCCAAAACTTTTCATTGCTTTCACTAGAACAAGTTTATGGTGCTATTGCTTTTTACCTCGCCAATCGGGAACTAATTGATGCGTACTTGAAAGAAGGTGAAGCAGAGTTTGAGAAGTTACAACAGTCTTTGAGAGAGAAAAATTCGCTTCTGTATGAAAAGTTAAAAGCTGCTCAAATGCAGAAGCGAGACAAGGCATGACAAATGTTCGATTTCAAGCAGACTTTTTCAAACTTTGCCATCTTTGTCGCAGTTGGTTCAAGTTAGGCGTATGACCACCATAACGCCAGCCAACATAAGCTTGACAAATTTCATCTATTACCTGAGCGATCGCTGGAGTATGATGCTGATATGATCCGCTGGCATATTCTAAGGGCGTTTGTGCTGGATGTTTACCTAAACCTTGTTGGGCTGTCCATTGCAGCATTTGTTGATAAAGGCTT
>JBBSOP010000165.1:0-9309 GCA_038259655.1 Chroococcales cyanobacterium | reverse complement strand
GCCCGCCTCCTATCCTAAAAGAGTTCCGAACACGAGAGATTATTACTGATGAGTGCCACTGTCAAAACCTTAGTCAACCAACCCTACAAGTACGGCTTTATCACTGACATTGAAGCCGATACTATTCCGCGTGGACTAAACGAGGACGTTGTCCGCTTGATTTCTGCCAAGAAGAACGAGCCGCAGTTCATGCTGGACTTTCGCCTGAAAGCTTATCGCCAGTGGCAAAAAATGACGGAACCAACTTGGCCTAACGTCAAGTATCCGCCGATAAATTATCAGGATATTATCTACTATTCAGCTCCGAAAAAAAAGCCCCAAAAGCTGAACAGCTTAGATGAAGTTGATCCTACTCTCTTAGAAACCTTCGAGAAGCTAGGCATTTCTCTATCTGAACAAAAGCGTCTAGCTAACGTCGCCGTTGATGCAATTTTCGATAGCGTTTCCGTCGCCACTACATTTAAGGACAAGCTAGCCGAAGATGGCGTGATTTTCTGCTCGATTTCTGAAGCATTACAAGAACACCCAGAACTAATCAAAAAATATCTGGGTAGCGTCGTTCCGGTAGCAGACAACTACTTTGCAGCCTTGAATGCTGCTGTATTCAGCGATGGTTCTTTTGTCTATATTCCTAAAGGCGTAAAATGCCCAATGGAACTGTCTACCTACTTCCGCATCAACTCTGGTGATACAGGACAATTTGAACGGACTTTAATTGTCGCCGAAGAAGGTAGCTATGTTTCCTATTTAGAAGGTTGTACCGCGCCGATGTACGACACCAACCAACTGCACGCTGCTGTTGTGGAACTTGTCGCCCTAGATAACGCTGAAATTAAATATTCCACCGTTCAAAACTGGTACGCCGGCGATGAAAAGGGTAAAGGCGGTATTTATAACTTCGTCACCAAACGCGGTTTGTGTAAAGGTGTCAATTCTAAAATTTCCTGGACTCAAGTAGAAACTGGTTCAGCAATCACTTGGAAGTATCCTAGCTGTGTTTTAGTGGGTGATAATTCTGTAGGTGAATTTTACTCGGTAGCGCTGACAAATAATATGCAGCAAGCCGATACTGGCAGCAAGATGGTTCACATTGGCAAGAATACCCGCAGCACGATTATCTCGAAAGGAATCTCCGCAGGTCAATCTAATAATAGCTATCGGGGTTTAGTGAAAGTTAATCCTACAGCGAAAGGGGCAAGAAATTATTCTCAGTGCGACTCAATGCTAATTGGGGATAATGCCCATGCGAATACTTTCCCTTATATCCAAGTGCAGAACAATACTGCCAAAGTAGAGCATGAAGCTTCTACTTCTAAGATTGGAGAAGATCAACTATTTTACTTCGCTCAACGAGGCATTTCAGCAGAAGATGCAATTTCAATGATGATTAGCGGCTTCTGCAAAGATGTTTTTAATCAACTGCCGATGGAATTTGCTGTAGAAGCTGATAAACTATTGAGCCTGAAGTTGGAAGGTAGTGTTGGGTAATGTTGAAGGTTTACCTTTGTGTCTTTGTGGTTTACTTCACCACCAAGGCACTAAGACACTAAGAAATAAGAGAAGAGAGAGAACATGATTATCGAAAATAGTGAAGTTGTGCTGTCAGTTAAGAATTTGACAGCTTCAGTTAATGACGCGCCAATTCTCAAAGGTTTAAATCTGGAAGTTCGCTCTGGTGAAATCCATGCGATTATGGGACCGAATGGTTCTGGTAAAAGTACCTTTTCTAAAGTGTTGGCGGGACATCCAGCTTATGAAGTCACTGGCGGCGAGGTGATTTTTCAAGGGCAAAATTTGCTGGAAATGGAACCAGAAGAACGAGCTAGAAGTGGGGTATTTTTGGCGTTTCAATATCCCCTAGAAATTCCGGGTGTGAGTAATTTGGATTTCTTGCGGGTGGCATATAATTCTCGTCGCAAGTCACAAGGTTTAGAAGAAATAGACGCTTTTGATTTTGACGATTTGATTGAGGAAAAGTTGGAAGTGGTGAAGATGAATCCTGCTTTTCTCAGTCGGAGTTTGAATGAAGGATTTTCTGGTGGTGAGAAGAAGCGGAATGAAATTCTGCAAATGGCTTTGTTAGAGCCAAAGTTGGCAATTTTAGATGAAACTGATTCTGGTTTAGATATTGACGCGCTGAAGATTGTGGCGAATGGTGTTAATCAGCTGGCAAATCCCCAAAATGCCACGATTATGATTACCCACTACCAACGGTTACTTAATTACATTGTGCCAGATTATGTACACGTCATGGCAAATGGGCAGATTCTTACCAGTGGCGATAAGGAACTAGCACTAAAATTAGAATCTCGCGGTTATGACTGGGTGCTAGAAGAAGCGGTTGAGGTGGGTGTGTAATGACAATTCAAGTATCTCCTAGTCCGATGCCTAACTCGGATACAGTTCATTTAACATCTACTTTGTTGGATAAGGATGCTTATTTAACTGGATTATTAGAGCAGGTAACAGCAACAAAAACAGCAGGGTGGTTGCAAGAGTTACGCGATCGCGCTACTAATTGGGTACGTCATGCTACTATTCCTACTAATCGTGAGGAAGAGTGGCGATTTACCGATTTGTCAGAGTTGCGAAAGCTGCAATTCCAGATAGATGAGCAAGTTAAATTGCCTGATATCTCATCGCTAACTTTACCAGAAGCGGCTCATAGTCGTTTGGTATTTGTAAATGGCGTTTACGCGTCAGAGTTATCCGCTGTTGCAGGTTTGCCTTCTGGGGTAACAGTAAGTAACTTGGCTGGTTTGTCTCAATCTAAGCAGCAACGCGTTAGTCAGTATTTAGCGGAAGCTGAGGGAGCGCAGGAGGTTTTTACTGCTCTTAATACTGCTGGGATAGCTGATGCAGCGGTGATATGGGTAGAAAAGAATGTGATGGTTGAGACACTAATTCATTTGGTGTTTGTTTCGGTTGCTGGGGAGAAACCAGTGATTTCTCAGCCGCGTTGTTTGGTGGTGGCTGAAAGTGGTTCGCAGGTGAGTTTGATTGAGGAGTATACGAACCGCCAAGATGCCAAGAGCGCCAAGGAGGTTTACCTCACTAATGCGGTTACGGAAATCTGGCTTGCTGAAAATGCTGAGGTGAATCACACTAGGGTTGAGCGTGAAAGTGTAGAGGCTTTTCATATTGGGAAGACGGCTATAACCCAAGCTCGTGATAGCCGATATACTTGTTATGCCATAAGTTTGGGTGGTAAGCTATCACGGCACAATTTAGAAGTTTTGCAAACTGGTGAGCAAACTCTAACTACTCTCAATGGGTTAACGATAGTTTACGGAAATCAATTAGCAGATACTCACAGTGCGATCGCACTCAATCATCCTTATGGTACAAGTAAACAATTGCATAAGTGTATTGTAGGTGATCGCGCTCATGCAGTGTTCAACGGCAAAGTTTTTGTGCCTAAGTTAGCACAGTTGACAAATGCTACCCAGTTAAATCGAAATTTGCTTTTATCATCGAAAGCCAGAGTTGATACTAAACCCCAATTGGAAATTACCGCTGATAACGTCAAATGCGCTCACGGTGCGACAGTTAGCCAATTGGAAGATGATGAAATTTTCTATCTGCAAAGCCGAGGAATTGATGAAAACAATGCTCGTAATTTGTTAATTAATGCCTTTGCGACTGAAATCATCAGTCAAATTCCTATCCCTTCTCTGCAAAAAATCTTATTAAATATAGTCACTAATCTGAAATATTTAACTACTGACAACTAACAACTGACAAATAATGACCTTCACTTCTACCAAAACCCTAGCCGATAAAGTCCGCGCTGACTTCCCAATATTACGTCAGGAAGTCAACGGCAAACAATTGGTTTACCTAGATAATGCAGCTACCTCGCAAAAACCTTTGCTCGTATTAAATGCCTTGCGCGATTATTACGAACAGTATAATGCCAACGTGCATCGGGGAGCGCATACACTCAGTGCTAAAGCTACCGATGCTTATGAAGCAGCGCGAGATAAGGTTGCTAAATTTATCAATGCTGCATCACGCCAAGAGATTGTCTATACCCGCAATGCTAGTGAGGCAATTAATTTAGTCGCCTACAGTTGGGGAATGAATAATTTACAGCCGGGAGATGAGATTATTCTGTCGGTGATGGAACATCATAGTAATATTGTTCCCTGGCAACTTGTCGCCCAAAAAACGGGTGCAGTGTTGAAGTTTGTGGAACTGACACCAGCCGAAACTTTTGATTTAGAACAGTTTAAACAACTGATTTCCGAGAAAACAAAATTGGTGGCAGTATCTCATGTTTCTAATACTTTGGGTTGTATTAACCCAGTAGCAGAAATTGCGGCGATCGCACACAAATACAATGCGAAAATCTTAGTTGATGCTTGTCAAAGTGTACCACACATGTCTGTTGATGTACAGCAAATCAATTGTGATTGGTTGGTTGCATCCGGTCATAAAATGTGCGCCCCAACGGGTATAGGATTTTTGTATGGTAAGTTGGGACTTTTGGCATCAATGCCACCATTTTTTGGGGGTGGTGAGATGATTGCAGAGGTTTATTTAGACCATTCTACTTATGCAGAATTGCCCCATAAATTTGAAGCCGGTACACCTGCAATTGCAGAGGCGATCGCTCTTGGTGCAGCGATAGATTATCTTAGCAGTATTGGTATGGGTAAAATCCATGCCTACGAAGCTGAATTAACAGCTTATTTGTTCCAACAATTGCAGCAGATTCCCCAAATTCGGATTTATGGGCCTCAACCAAATGCTCAAGGAGAAGGTAGAGCCGCCCTAGCATCATTTACAGTTGGGGAAGTCCACGCCAACGACTTATCGACATTATTAGACCAAGAAGGTATCGCTATTCGTTCAGGACACCACTGTACTCAGCCGTTACACCGTTACTTAGGTTTGGCAGCAACTGCACGGGCAAGTTTATCCTTTTATAACACCCGTGAAGAAATTGACATTTTCATCAAAGCGTTGAAGGAAACCTTAGACTTTTTTGCAGAGTTTTCATGAACAACAAGATCCCCGACTTTTTAAAGAAGTCGGGAATCTGAACCCTATAGTATCACAATGTATCGAATTTTAATATTTGGTAATTCCGGTTCTGGAAAAAGCACTCTTGCTAATAAACTTGGTAAAGACTTGGTTATTCCAGTTCTTGATCTTGATACTATCGTTTGGGAACCCAACCAAATTGCTATAAGACGCTCTCATGAAGATTCAGCAAAAGATCTACAAAATTTCATCGAAAATAATATTTATTGGATAATTGAAGGCTGTTACAGTACTTTAATTGAAATTGCGATCGCATTCTCAACTGAAATCTATTTTTTAAATCCCGGTATTAATAAATGTCTTGAAAATAACCGCAATCGTCCTTGGGAACCACATAAATTTAAATCATTCGAGGAACAGGCGCAAACATTCGAGTTTCTCCAAAATTGGATTCAACAATATGAAAAACGCGATGATGAATTTGGTTATTCATCCCATCGCTTAATATTTAATCAATATACTGGTAAGAAACACGAAATTGGTTAAAATTTTGAACAACAAGATCCCCGACTTCTTTAAGAAGTCGGGGATCTGAGCCTATAATCAGAATTAAAAATGAGAGATGCTTTCAGCAGACTTGCACCCTTCATTCAAGAATATATATATAATCACAACTGGACTGAATTACGACCAGTTCAACTTGCCGCTTGTCAAGTTATATTTGATACTAATGCTCATTTATTAGTTGCTGCTGCTACCGCTGCGGGGAAAACAGAAGCAGCTTTTTTACCAGTTATCACTCAATTATATGAAAAAACCGCCAAGACGATAGGTGTATTATACATTGGCCCGATTAAAGCTTTAATTAATGACCAATTTGAACGCCTCAACGACTTACTCAAATCAGCAGATATTCCTGTTTATCATTGGCATGGTGATGTAGCTCAAAGTCGCAAAAATAAGCTTTTAAAAAATCCCCAAGGTATTCTGCAAATTACACCAGAATCATTAGAAAGCTTGTTAATTAATAAACACAGTGAAATCATACGCTTATTTGGCGATTTACGCTTTGTCATTATTGATGAAATTCATGCTTTTATGGGTTCGGAACGTGGTTGTCAAATTATCTGTCAATTACAGCGTTTAGCAGAATTGACATCTACACAACCTCGCCGGATTGGTTTGTCAGCAACTCTCGGTGACTATGCAAGGGCTGAAGCATGGTTGCGTTCTGGAACTGAAAACCCAGTAATTACTCCCCAAATTGCAGCAGTCAAACGTCAAATCAAGTTGGCTCTAGAACACTTTTATCTCACAGATGAAGTCGATGATGTAGAGATAACAACATACGAACAATATGTTTTCAACCTCAGTAAAAATCGTAAATGCCTCATTTTTGCTAATAACCGCACCCAAACCGAATCTATCATTGCGTCTTTGCGAAAAATAGCTACAAAACAAGCACTACCAGATATCTATCACGTCCATCATGGCAGTATATCTGCGAGTCTGCGGCAAGCTGCTGAAAATGCGATGCGCGAACCCAATCATCCAGCTGTCACTGCCGCCACTTTAACTTTAGAATTAGGTATAGATATTGGTCATTTAGAGCGAGTCATTCAGTTAGAATCTCCGCTTTCTGTAGCTAGTTTTTTACAACGATTGGGGCGCAGCGGTAGAAGAGGCGAATCTGCGGATATGCGCTTTGTCTGTGCTGAAAGTCAACCATTAGCTGAAGCAGCTTTTCCAGAACAAATTCCCTGGCAGCTTTTACAATCTATTGCTATTATCCAACTTTATCTAGAAGAACGTTGGATTGAGCCAATAAACCCGATTAAATATCCTTTTAGTTTGCTATATCATCAAACAATGAGTGTTCTAGCAGCAACAGGAGAACTTTCACCTGCCGCTTTAGCTAAACAAGTCTTAAATTTACCACCATTTGCAGCGATTTCCCCAGAAGATTTTAAATTATTATTACGTTATTTAATTGATATTGATCATCTACATCGAACAGAACAAGGTAAACTCATTATTGGTTTAGCTGGAGAAAAAATAGTAGGAAAATTTCAGTTTTATGCTGTTTTCCCAGATAGCCAAGAATATGTAGTAAAGCAAGCAACAACAGCAATTGGTAGTATTGCCATGCCGCCTCCTGTTGGCAATCAGTTCGCTTTGGCAGGAAGAACTTGGGAAGTTTTAGAAGTTGATTTTAGAAAAAAAGTCATTTCTGTCAAGCAGGTGGAAGGTAAATCTACTATTTATTGGCGTGGTGGTAGTGGTAGTATCCATACAAAAGTTTTGCAAAGAATGCGGCAGATTCTATTAGAAAATGTAGAATATAGCTACTTACAAAATAATGCTAAACAACGTTTGCAAACTGTTCGTCAATTAGCACAATCTACGGGATTAGATCAACAAAATATATTACAATTAGAAAAAGGTAAATGCTGCCTTTTTCCTTGGATGGGTACAGTTGCTTACCGGACATTAGAAAGATTGCTCAATTCTTTTTGTCGGGAATCTTTGGAAATTAGTAATATTGGTGGGGTAAATCCCTACTATCTAATAATTAAATTAGGTAAAGGTAAATCACCGCATCTTGTCCAAGAAATTATTTCATTATGTGAACAAAGAATTACACCTGAAGATTTGGTAAGTTCCTCAGAAGCACCAGAAATTCAAAAGTATGATCAGTTTATTCCTCATTCACTTTTACGGAAAGCTTTTGCCAGAGACTATTTAGATATTTCAGAAGTGAAGCAGCAAGTAGCATTATGGTAGCTGTTGATATGATCATCACCCTTATTGCAGATATCCTTTAGTAAATAAAACTTTAGCTAATTTTTGTTAAATATCCGCAGCGGATTTCCTAACCACGATAAGACAGTACAAAAATCTGGCAAAAATGCCGACTCAATTTCCGCATCTGACATGATTTGATCCAGTTCCATATCAGTCAGCGGTTCATCCCATAGTCCATGTTCAAGAAGGCTATTAGCATGAAAAATAATGCGATCGCGCAAGAAAGTCAATTGCTTATCTCGTGAAGCAGCAGGCACACGAATACTTAGAGGAAAATTACCAAACAATATCACTACTTTACCAGGCTTATAATCAGGCATATTCTTCGTGATTCTTCAGCAAACTTAAACTTTGTGGCCACTAACTGCTGTAGTGCTTGATTTAACTTGTTTAGCTTTTCTAACTGAATAGACAAATGCTTAATTTAAACTTGATATTAACATAGCGATCGCAGTCTGGCAAAACTCACCCAATCTAGCAATTATTTTTCGTAATTTGCTAATAACAACTTAAAAATAAGCTTTACCAGCTTGTTGTTAATATTTTCTCTTTCCTTTTACAACTAATCGACGACTCAAACAGTACTTCATGCTACAAAGAATAGCAATATAGTAATCTGGTTTGATTTGGTGAATCACTCGTAGAGGCAGGGAACACTTCGGCTACGCTCAGTGCATCGCAGGAGACAGGGAAGAAAAAAAAGAATGTACCTAGCTTCGTAAAAATCAAATAGTAGTCCTATATATAGCGCTTCTCAGTCGTGTGCAATACACTCCAGCAAGAAAAAGGGGCTAGGAACTAGTACCACTGCGCGGAAGTCAAAAGTTAAAAGACTTAAATGTTATTGAGCAATAGCCTAACTACAAACTACTGACAAAATAAAGTATCACGCGTGTCTCGTCCTGTAGTTGGATTAGTACCCTTAGCAACTTTGCACAATTTTTTTTGCTCATCTTGACGCAGCAGTACATCAGTAAAATCTGCTCCATCAATAATTGCACCATCAAATTTAGCATTAGCTGCAAACGCACCTTCTAAGACTGCATTTGTCAAATTTGCTTTAATAAGGCGGGCTGAGTCTAAAGTAGCGTATGTGAGGTCTACCCCTGATAAATTTGCCGACTCTAAGTTTGCTGCAAAAAAGCTCACACCACTCAACTTGGAATGACTGAAGTTACTTTGACGGAGATTAGCTTTAGTAAAACTAGAATCTGTTAAATCACGTCCTGAAAAATCAGCCTGTACCAAAATTTCTTTATTATATTCCAGGGCAAAAGCTGTGGGAACACAACCGAATGTTGCTGTGATACCAAATACTCCCCAAAGCAATAAACTGAGTAAGCTTGCCCATATCCGATTGCTTAATCTAAAATTCATGCTATTTTTAGCCAATGGCGAATCTTCCTCCATCTCATTATGACGATATTGGTCAATTAGGAGAAGACCTAGTTGCACAATGGTTGGAATCTACAGATTGGGTGATTTTACACCGTCGCTTTAGTTGCCGATGGGGAG
>JBBSOP010000164.1:0-9353 GCA_038259655.1 Chroococcales cyanobacterium | reverse complement strand
TAAAAAAATTATCATGTGAGACCACGGTTGGTTACTAACTATTAAGCTATATGGATAAACGCTTTTTTAATCTCTTTAATTTGACAGAAGACGAAGCTATTACGCTTTTAGATACGCCTCAAGAGGAGATAGATGAGGATGATTCACGCTATATTGCGGCTTCTCATTTGGTAAATTTCCCAACGGAGCGTTCAATCAATGCTTTGATGCGTGCGGTGGAGCAAACTGACCCTTCACTAGATAACCGGATTGTGCGACGGAAGTCGGTGGAGATATTGGGACGGCTACAGGCAAAGCCAGCCTTAAGCGTTATTCGTACCTGTTTAGCAGATGAAGATTGCTATACCGTAGAAAATGCTGTTTGGGCGATCGCAGAAATTGGTACTCAAGATTCAGATATTTTAGAAGAAGTTGCCCAACTGCTGGATAAACCAGGGCAAACATATCGAGTCATTATTCATACTTTAACCAAGTTAGATTACCAACCTGCACTAGAGAGGATTCGCAAATTTGTCAATGCCGATGATGCACCTATAGCAAGTGCAGCCATTTCCGCAGTCTGTCGATTTACTAGAGACTATTCTCAGATGGATCGGGTAGTGGCGCTGTTGCAACACCAGAATGTATTTGCCCGCCGGTTATCGATCCAAGATTTAATCGATGCTAGATATTACGATGCCATTCCTAATATTGCCCGGTGTCCGGTATCTATTATCTTTCGGTTGCGGGCAATTCGGATGTTAGCAGAAGTTGGTGTTTCTACAGGAGCGATTACCTACACCAAAATTCAACCTTATTTAGAGCAGACATTGCGCGATCATCCCCAAAATTTGGATTTAGTACACAGTTATGATCAACTCCCCACTTTGCCGTTTCTGGTACGGGAGTTGTATGAAACAGACTTCGGGCGCTGCTATTTGGCAACCAAAACAATTCTTGAACATTACGTAGACACCGCACCAGCCGAGCTTTTTGCCACATACACAGAAGAAGCGAACAGTGATTACGGCGCACATTTTCATGTGATTAAGCTGTTCGGCTGGCTTAAACATGCCCCTGCTTATGATCTTTTAGTAGAAGCATTGCACAACCCTCAACCCCAGTTTCAGAAATCACGCGCCGCCGCTGCGATCGCTCTGAGTGAACTAGGCGATCGTCGCGCCATCCCAGAACTGCAAAAAACCCTACAAACCAAAATCTGGGATTTAAAGTATGCCACATTCATGGCATTAGAAAAACTCGGCGATACCAGTAGTCGTGAACTCGCCGCTAACGACCAAGATTGGTTGATTAGAGAAAAGGCTAGAGAGTAGGGAGAAAAAGAGAAAGAGGAAATTTTTCTTCATCCCCCGGTCGCTGAGCGTAGCCGAAGTGTGCACCCCGCACCCTGCCCCGGCCACTGAGCGTAGCGATGCACTGAGCTTGTCGAAGTGTCGAAGTGCTGCCTCTTCTTCTCTATGCCCAATGCCCAATGCCCAATGCCCCATATTTTTTAATTTAAAATGACTCAAGACGAACTCTTTCAACAACTCAAACATCCCAACCCCAACCTGCGGCAACGGGCGATGCTAGAACTAGCTGAAATTCAAGATGAAACTACTATTCCCCGACTGATAAGTATTCTTGGTGAAGAAGATGTCACCTATCGCCGGGCGGCTGTTAAAGCACTGGGAGTTATTGGCCCAGATGCCATTATTCCCTTAATTGATCCATTGCTGAACAGCGAGAACGTGACTGTTAGAGGCAGTTCTGCCAAAGCTTTGGCTCAAATTGCCGTTAACCATCCAGATGTTCCTTTTGCCGCTGAAGGTTTGCAAGCATTAAAAACTGGACTCAATGATCCTAATCCCATTGTCAATATTGGATGCGTTATGGCTTTAGGTGAGATTGGTGTTCCTGCCTTGGACATTTTACTTGAATCTCTGGAAACAACAGATAATGTGGCTTTGGCAGTTACGCTTGTCAATGCTCTTGCTACCGTCGGCGATCGCAGAGGAGCAGATGTACTCACGGCGATTATGAATGATGAATCTGCCGACTCTTATGTGCGTGAATCAGCTACAAGTGCATTATCGCGTTTAGAGTTGGTGAACAAGTATAAGAGAAGCTAAATACAAGCAAGCTTAATTTAGTGCATCGAACCCAACTTGGATCTTTAAGTGCTGAGTGTTAATGCAAAATCAGACGATTAAAATTGACGTAGTAGTTGCTATTTCAACTTAAATTGATCAAACTTTACTACCTCTGAGTCAGGTTTACGGGTATCAAAACGATAGCTACTGATTATCCCTGTACCTGTATCAAAGATACTAAAAACTGTAATATCATTACTGGCAATATAAGGCATTGGCTGACCATCTTCGTTTAGTAAGGGGTCAATTGTCGGTACTACTGGTTCCAATTCATTAGGATCACCAAGTTTCACATAATCTTCTTTGTACCCAACTGGTATGTCTCGCTTTTTATTACCCCAAGCAGCACCATAAGTATTGCCGACATTAGATGTTTCTAAAAAATGCATCCCGCTAGGACTAATAAAGCGGTTCCACAAATGGGAATGCCCATAAAATACGAGTTGCACATTAGCCGCCTCTAGTAAAGGCACAATATCGCGGATAATATAATCTTTATCTTTGGGATATTCATAACGTACTGCTTTTATTTTAAGCTCTTCATCCCATTCAATTATCTGCACTGGATCAGTATAAGCAGGGACGATGTTATCACCAAGTGTATGGGGCGGATGATGAAACATCACAACTTTGTATTTTGCTTGTTTATATTCTGGGCTATTGAGTTCTGTCTCTAACCAATTATATTGCTTACTGCCTTTAGTGATTGGCTCATAAATAATCTGTCCATAACCCCAATTCTCAGGAGTATTGAAATCCTTTTTTGCTTCCCTATATCTACCTGTATACTTTGGATCTAAGTTAGGAGTCCGCCACATATTTGTGATGTACAGTACTACCAAACGCACATCACCAAAACTGACTGCATAATATTTTTTGCCACCCTCTTGACTTTTGGGTAGAGTAAAAATTTCTTCGTAGGTATCGGTATTAAAAGAATTATCTATGAGGGATTTACCGCTATACAACTTTTGAGCAACCGCACGGGGAATCGTATCATCAAATTCATCATTTAAACTTGACTTTCTCGCAAACCGTCCCATCACTTCATGATTACCAATGGCTGTAAACATGGGGGCGTGTTGAATTATTTGACCCCCAGTGTAGATTGTCTTAACGCCATTGTGTTTCATTTCATATTTAGCACGACCTTGTAAACCGGGAAACAACGCGCCGCCTTGATGATCATCAAACCATTCTGAAGCGCGATCGCTAACATTAATTAAATCACCAGCGAACCACACCCCATCAACTTGTCCCACTGTCTCCACCACTTTTTGCAGATTTGCTGCTGTCATCGGCTTTAATTGATGGTCAGAGGTGAGTAAAATTTTTAATGGTGTACCCGTTTTCGGGCTAGGTGCGAGGGTAAAAACATCGCTGCTAATATTCTCCCCATCTTCCCGCACACTCATAACTCGATAGGGAATCCGCACTCCATAAGTTAACCCAGTTACTTCTGCTTCGTGTCGCCAAATGTCACGTTTCACAGGTTGTTGAATAGTTTGATTTGCTACTCTTGATTGTTGATCTTCGCGTGTACGACTCAATTTAGTTGTGCTAGCCCAGGTCTTTTGATCAAGTTTTTCCCCATAATTAACTGTGTGTTTATCACCAAGGAACTCGGTAAACCATACTACCCGTACTGAAGTTGTAGTTGGCAATTGTAAAAATGGATCAGTCAGCAGTTGGGGTGCTGATTTCATGGTTGTTTGCCCAAATGAACGCACACTGAACAGAGTAAGGCAGAGAAAAAACAGAAGTATAGGCGTTAGCAGTTTGTTTTTCGCCACGATCGCTCTGAGTATTACAAGCCTGAATTATTGTACAGTGACAAATTTAAACAGAGGTTAAGCAAAAAACTGACTTGCTTTTAATCCTGTTTCGGTACATACAACTTTCAAAGGTTTATCCCAAGGTTCAATGGGTAATTCAGGTAAATAAGCAAAATCAAAAACAATCCCAATGGTAGGTTTATTTTCCCAATCAACAGCAGCCAGTAAGCGATCGTAATATCCGCCGCCATAACCAAGGCGATATCCTTGATAGTCACATGCAACACTAGGGACAAGAATCAAATCCACTTCTTCAGGATTTAAGATTGGCGCTGCGGGATGAGGTTCGATAATTCCATAAGCGCCGATTTGCACAGAATCGTTCGATGTCCAGAGATGCCAAGAAAGGGAGTTACCAACGCAGCGAGGAAATCCCCAACGATATTTAATATCTGCAAATAGTGGGCTAATATCTGGTTCTTGGCGAAAACTGAAATAAGCAAGTATTGTTTTAGCTTGGGTAAATAAAAGGGATGTTTGCAAGTGCGCGCAAATGCGATCGCTTTTTTCTCTCCACTCTAGAATAGACATTGATTGCCGTTTTTCAAGCAGCGATCGCCGTATTTGTGTTTTTTCCATCCCATTATTTAATAATAATTAACCACAAAGATACTTGGTGTCTTTGTGGTTATATTCTGCCTAAACAGAAACAGCGTTTTTACGCCACCACTCAATGGTATTCTTCAGCCCTTGCTCAAAGCTGACCTGAGCAGTGAAATTAAAGGCTTGCTTGGCGCGTTCAGTATCTAAACATCTACGAGGTTGACCATTTGGCTTGTCAGTTTCCCAAACAATTTCACCATCAAACTCCATTAGTTCGCAGATCAGGGTAATTAAATCACGAATAGAGATTTCCTCACCCGTTCCCAAATTAACTGGTTCAGAGTCATTGTAAGATTGAGTACCCATCACAATTCCCCGCGCTGCATCTTCTGAATACAAAAACTCGCGGGTAGGGCTACCATCACCCCAAACTGGGAGTTGTTTTACTCCCTGAATTTGTGCTTCGTGAACTTTGCGGATTAACGCTGGAATCACGTGAGAACTGCTGGTGTCAAAGTTATCTTCCGGCCCGTATAAATTTACTGGTAACAGATAAATACCATTAAAGCCATACTGCTGGCGATAAGATTGCAACTGAACTAACAGCGCTTTTTTAGCAATTCCGTAAGGGGCGTTAGTTTCTTCTGGATAACCATTCCAAAGGTCATCTTCTTTAAAGGGTACTGGCGTAAATTTGGGATAAGCGCAGATTGTACCAACACAAACGAATTTTTCTACTCCAGCTTGATGGGCAGCATGAATTAGCTGGGTTCCCATGATCAAGTTGTCGTAGAATAACTCTGCTGGTTTTTCACGGTTGAGACCGATACCACCAACATGAGCTGCTAGGTGGATAATAAAATCTTGTTGGTCAACTGCACGCTGGCAATTTTCCCAAACCCGGATATCACAATCACGCGATCGCGGTACTGTAATCTTCGCACTGTCAGCCCCAGCTTTACATAGTTGATCTATCACTTGACGACCCAGGAAACCTGCCCCACCAGTGACGAGAATCCGTTTATTTGTTAGTTCTAAGGCGGTCATTTTCTTATCCTCTGTGGTGTAAATCAGAAGTGGAGAGCGCCCAATTCTTGACGAGTAGTAGCAATATCACGAGGTATGGAGGAACCATTTCCATTGGGTAAGGTGTGACCCAATGCCTGTAAATCTGCTTCCACCATCAGGGCTACAAGTTCCTTAAAGGTTACTGAAGGTTTCCAGCCTAACTTTTGTTGCGCCTTGGTAGGATCACCGATTAACAAATCCACTTCAGCCGGACGCAGATAACGATCATCAAACTCTACATGATCTTGCCAATTGAGATTTACATAACCAAACGCCAGTTCTAAAAATTCCCGGACTGAGTGGGTTTCACCAGTAGCAATTACATAATCATCTGGCTGATCTTTTTGTAACATCAACCACATGGCTTTGACATAATCCTTGGCGTAGCCCCAATCCCGTTTGGCATCAAGATTGCCCATAAAAATTGTTTTCTGTTTACCAGCAACAATTCTGGCAACTGCTCTAGTAATTTTGCGGGTTACAAAGGTTTCACCGCGCCGTGGTGATTCGTGGTTAAAAAGAATGCCATTGCAAGCGAACAAATTGTAAGATTCACGGTAATTTACTGTTTGCCAATGGGCATAAACTTTCGCACAAGCATAAGGACTACGAGGATAGAACGGCGTTGTTTCGCTTTGGGGTACTGCTTGTACTAAACCATACATTTCTGAAGAACCTGCTTGGTAGAAGCGCACCTCAATCCCAGTACGTCTTTGGTAGTCCCGGATTGCTTCTAGCAATCGTAGGGTTCCCATTCCTACTGCATCAACAGTATATTCTGGTGAATCAAAGCTGACTCTAACGTGGGATTGAGCGCCCAGGTTGTAAATTTCTGTGGGCTGGACTTCTTCTAAAATGCGTCGCAGCGTTGTACCATCAGTCAAGTCCCCGTAGTGAAGCAGTAACCGCACTCCCTCTTTATGAGGGTCTTCATACATGTGATCGATGCGGTCTGTGTTGAAAGTAGAAGTCCGGCGAATAATTCCATGAACCTCATAACCTTGCTCTAGCAAAAACTCACTCAGGTATGAACCATCTTGACCAGTAATACCAGTAATCAACGCTCGCTTGTTTTGGCTCATGCTCAATTATCCCTTGTTATCTTTGATGAAATAGTCGCAGTGCAATTGATACAACCTAGCAGCTAATCGCTAAATTGCCTAATGGGAAACCTACGGGTCTTAATTAATTGATACAGAACTTTTACGTAAATAAATATACTCAATCACAAATTAATTTAACAACTCAGCCATAACCTGCTCAACATTAGATTATTGAGGTATTTGGTATAAATTTTTTAATCTTTGTCAAAACTTTATATAGCCTGAGCTTTTGTTAAGGCTGAATTAAGTAGCCGTTATGAACTGCTTACACCAGAACGAATTGAAATTATTTTTCTGTTTGTGTCTTGGTGTCTCTGTGGTTCAAGATTTTTCACCACTAAGGCACAAAGACACAAAATTTTTTAAGTTACCCTTTTAAATTTTGCGTAGCGGCACTAGTACAGAATGACGTAAAGAAACCATCCATTCCAAATCAATGAAAAGCTTACGCTGTATTCATTTTTAATTTTTAATTTTTAATTCCGCTTTGCGGCACTTGGGGCATAAACTGCCCCACAGAAAGGTTGAGTTGTGGTGTTTAGTACGCTCCGTTATTTTTAGGGATAATAACTACATCAATCGTTTTTAACATAATCCATAAATCGAGCCAAAAGTTCCTAAATTTGACGTAATGCAAGTCTATTTGAACTCGTCGGGGGTAAGGAATGTCATTACGTCCTGAAACTTGCCACAATCCAGTTATTCCTGGTCGAATTGTTAAAATTTGCTCAATGTGACAACCATATTTTGGTAATTCTTCTGCTACTAGAGGGCGTGGTCCGACAACACTCATGTCCCCTTTTAAAACGTTCCAGAACTGGGGAAATTCGTCCAAGCTGGTAATTCGCAAAAATCGACCAATTTTTGTAATGCGGGGGTCTTGTTTGAGCTTAAAACTACTCTCAAATTCTTGCCGCAATTGGGGCGATGTTTCCATCATTTGCACTAGAACCTCATCAGCATTGCTCACCATTGTTCGGAATTTAATACAATTAAATAGCCTGTAGTTTTTACCCACCCGTTTTTGGACATAAAAAATCGGGCCTTCTGAACTCAAAGCAATTAGCAAGGCCAAGATTAAGTAGACGGGGAAGAACAAAATTAACACCGACAGCGAAAACGTTATATCGAATAATCGCTTGGCAAACTCTCCGTTTAAGCCCTGAAAAGACAAACCTTTGGGTTTGACTCTGGGCATTTTTGTTTTTTGACCACGCTTTAAGAAAGTACGCGTAGACGTTCTAGCGTCTTGCCGTAGGCCTCGCTTGCCGGAGAGGAGTGAGCTCTGGGCAGTCATCATACTCCTTAATAATCCACACCACACATAGTCCCAATCTTAAAGCCAAAAGTAGGTGCTTCTGGAGGGAAATTGCCA
This sequence comes from Chroococcales cyanobacterium, assembly GCA_038259655.1. Taxonomy (GTDB): domain Bacteria; phylum Cyanobacteriota; class Cyanobacteriia; order Cyanobacteriales; family Nostocaceae; genus Halotia. The sequence continues at coordinate 1,297 of JBBSOP010000164.1, read as the reverse complement.
AAAGCCTACAAAACAATTACAAAAATCAAGACCTTCCTAGAAGTGATGGTCTTTTGTTTTGGCAATTATTTATCAAGTCAAGATAGCGCTGTGCAAAGATTTGCGGCGAAAACTGGGCAGCGTGCGATCGCAAATACTCAGGATTAATCGAATTTTGATACATTTCAAATTTTTCTACTGCCTCCACTAAAGCTGCTTCTGTTTGAGTCTTAAAAAATAAGCCTGTTCCTGTATTCACATTAGAGCGCAAATCTCGCACAGTTTCTAAAGCGCCCCCTGCACCATAAGCAATCACCGGAGTACCACAAGCTTGTGCTTCCACTAAGGCAATGCCAAAATCTTCACAAGCTGCATACACAAATGCCCTAGCTCTGGCCATATATTTTTTTACCACATCATCAGGCTGCCATCCTAGTATTTGGATATTAGAGTTGGCTATTTCACGAATCTTTTTCATTTCCCCTCCTGTACCAATGATTACCAATGGCCGTTGCAATTGATTGAAAGCTCTGACAATTAGAGATACCTGCTTATAACTCACTAACCGGGAAACTGTCAGGTAAAAATCCTCCTTTTGAGGAAAAAAAGGAAATGCCTCAATATTTACTGGCGGATAAATGACTGTTGCTTCTCGTCGATAGCAGCGCCAAATGCGACGAGCTGTATGTTGGGAATTGGCTATAAAGTAGTCAACACGATTCGCACTCAATACATCCCACTGGCGCAAACGATGCAGCAAATACCGAGTTACCCATCCAGCTACACCATGTCCTAGTTTGCTGTAGCGCAGATAATCAAAGGTTAAATCCCAGGCATAGCGCATAGGGCTGTGACAGTAACAAATATGCAACTGTTCTGGAGTAGTCAAAACTCCTTTAGCGACAGCATGGGATGAAGACAAAATGATGTCATATTGCCGTAAATCCAATTGTTCAATCGCTAGCGGCAATAAAGGTAGATATTTTTGGACACCATTACGGACATTAGGCAAGTGTTGAAGAAATGTTGTGCCAATCTGACGTTGATATAAATAACTTTTACAGTTGCTGGATTCAAAGTCAATCAGCGCATATAAATCGGCATCAACATGATTCAGAATTTCTTGTACAACTAGTTCTGAACCTCCAGTGGCCTTGGGTGTCAGCCACTCATGAACCAGAGCATATTTCAAGGGCACAGCTAACTTTAATGAGGTAGAAAATACGTAATACCAGTTCTATATGAAGATGCATAGAAACAACCCCACCCCCAACTCCTCCCCTTACCAAGGGGAGGGGAGCAAAAGCGCAGCTTTGGC
>JBBSOP010000163.1:0-9375 GCA_038259655.1 Chroococcales cyanobacterium | reverse complement strand
TGAGGTGCGTAGGGGCGCTTTGACTCGTCCCCAGAAACAAAGAAACTGGTCAGCTAAATAGAAGCATTGCGAAGTGCGTCTTTAGACCACGTAGCAATATCTGTTTAGAATCCTCGGTCATTCATGCCGGGGAGTAGTCAACTACTTATCCCATATTAATAGGTACTAATCATCATATCAGTACCTATTTAATAGGTATAGTACCTATTTCTTCTGCCAACGCGCATCCGGCCCACGTCCTAAACATTCAAGCCGCCCCTCAGTCCTCTCAAGGCGTAGAATGCGGCGAATCAAGTCTATCCCCACAGTAGGGCATTGTGCCTGTAAATCCTTAATGGAAAAATCAAATGGTATATTGCTAATAGCATCAAGTACCATAGCTGTTTTAGCTCCTTTGGTCTTTGTCACCAAACCTACCCGATGCTCGAAGTCTCGGTAAGCTGAAAGTACAATGACTCCCAAGAAATATTCCCACCAGGGCAACAAGCTATGTTGCCCAATATGCCAGTTTTGCGACGACTGATAAAGTGTATCGTAGTAACTTTCCTTTGTGCGTTCGACAATCCTTTCCAAACTAATGAAACGTCCAACTTCATAACCAGCTTTATACAGCAACAGTAATGTCAATAGACGAGCCATGCGTCCATTGCCGTCTGTAAAAGGGTGAATGCACAGAAAGTCAAGGACATAGCTTGGTATTAGCAGCAATGGTTCAATTTCATCGGATTGCCAAAGGGTGTTAAACCGTTCGTGCAAACTTTCCATTGCAGTTGCTGTGGCATAAGCGGGAACTGGCTCAAACCTCACTACTTTTTTGCCATCCGAATGAGTTTCGCTAATTTCGTTATCTACTGATTTCCAGCGTCCGCCTTCAACTACAGCAAACTGATAAAGGTCACGGTGCAATTGTAATACTACATTTGGTGTGAAAGGGATATAGGCATAGCTTGTGTGAATCGTCGTCAGCACATCTCGATAACCAGCGATTTCTTGTTCGGAGCGATCGCGGGGAGTAATTTTTTCGGCTACTATTTCCTTGATGCGTTCTATCGGCGCGGTAATCCCTTCTATTCGGTTAGAAGACTCAGTACTCTGAATAATCGCAGCTTGGCGCAGGGTTTCTAATACTTGTGGCGACTGTTCCTTAAATAATTCCTGTTTACCTTTATACTCACCAATTAGCCGGATAGTACGTAGTAAATTTTGAGTAATCTGCTGATATTCAATGAATCCAGGTTCAAAGGATTTCATTTCAAATTTTCCTGGATATTCCCTCTGTACTTGATTTGCTCATGTCTACTTATTTCATCAATAATTGCAAAGTAGACACATAATTTTTGGGGTGATCTAAGGTAGGCATTCGCACAGCATCTGGTAAAAAAGCCCACCGTAAGCGTTCTTCTCAAAGGAGACAAAAAGCAAGATAGTAGCAGGTTCAATCATCAAACTGCTTCTTCCTCAAACAAGTCCTCAATATCACATTCCAGCACCTTACATAGTCTTGCTACTTTTGCAAAAGTTTCTGCTCCTTTGCCATATTCCCAATTTCTGATTGTTGAGGTATCAACTCCAACTAAGTCACCTAGTTGTTTTTGAGTTAATCCCATTTTTTCTCTTAGAGATGCAATGCCTTTTTTGGGTGTTTCCGTTAAGTTCAACGGAGGCTTGAACACTTTGATTAAGGCATTCTCTAGCTTTCTAAGCAATTCGGCTTCGGTTCTAATGTACGAGATTTTAACACCTTCAAGACGACTTAAGACTTCTAGCTTGGAATGGCTTTTCCATTTCTGCCTTAAATTCTCTGACATACCCACGTACAGCACCGAATTATCTTTGTCGATTGCTAAATAAACACAAGGCTCATCCGGCAATGAGTTTCTCTCTTCAAGTGCCACAAATGGCAACTCCCATAAATTAACATCCTCCATATAAACCATAACTTTTTAGCGCTTCCTTTGTAATATATTTGCTAATATATTAGCGCTAATAGCTAAAATATTCTTGACAACGCTAAAAAATTAGCGCATAATAATACTAGACAAAGAGAAAGCGCTTCAGATTGGTAGTCGGGGGCGCTTTCCGTCCCGTTAGGAACTTTAACAATCATGACATACCAAATCTACAGCCAACAACAGCTGCAACTGAAATCCATTGCCCGTCTCAAGCAGATCTACAGCGAAATCGGCTGCACAGCGTATGTAATGGATAAACGCTGCAAAGATGCTTGGATGAATGCAATCTCCCGATACCAAGCAAGCATCCTTGAGAAGATCACCCCTGCTGCCTCCGACAACCAAACCACAGCCCAAGCCGAACTCGATCACCACATCACCACCCAAGCCCAGGCGATTGCCCCAGAAGAACTCAGAACAGTCGAAATATCTTTTTACGATCACGAATACTACTGCGGTGACAAGCTAATAGCTGCCATCACCCACGACCATGCCGATTTTGTAACACAACGCTGGGTGGTGATGGTGAACGGTGCGGAAATCCATCGTGCTGCTACCCCTATGCTTTGCGATCGCTACATCCGCATACATTACAAAGATGGCTCATTACCAGTGCAAGAACAAAACGCTACAGATACACCTTGCACTACTGGGAATGAAATCATGGTGCAGATTTTCAGCGAATGCGAGAACTGCGGATTGGAACTGCTCGATGATGGAATTTATACCAGTGATGGCGTGAAGTTGGGCGAAGTTGGTTGCAATGATGGCAACTGGTGGGTCATCCGGTCTTCTTCAGTCGAGCAAAAGGTGGCTTGTGAGTCGGTGGCTGAAGCTGTGCGAGCGCTTTCTGTAGTGAAACATTTGGATTGGCAAGAACTTTTAGATAAACCGTTCGACCAACTCAGTGAACAAGAATGGTTGCTTGTGATGGAATCTGAGCCAGTACGGGAATTGGTGGCGGTGTAAGGGAAAGGGTGGGCTTTTATGCCCACTGCCTCGTTCCGAATAGCGTACCTGTTTCAAATATAACTATCTGCATTGGGACAAGCCTCAGTAATTTTGTCCCAATGTTCTACCAATCGCTGCATTTATCAACATACTTATGCAACCCACGATCAGCATTCCCTCCGGTTGGGACTACCCACGTTTTACCTTTGGACAACTTACAACAAAAGGCGTTGTCATTGGCTTAATTTACTACCAAAAAGGCACTTTCCTTGCTGAAGAATTTGGCGAAGGATGGCGTTATACCGTTTCACCCAATAAACACACTGAAGAGGCACAGCACTATTTGGAAGATGAAATTACTCTGCTGTCTCCCGAAGAATTACAAGCGCAAATCAAAGCAGAGATTGACAGTCATCAAAATCAAATAAAGACCCTTGTTAAGCAGTTATCAATAGTAACAAGAGGTAGGAAAGATGCCCAAGCCTGTTGATAACTATACAGAACGTACTTCCTACAGATTGCTGCATTCACTCCTTCTTTGCGGTGGTTCCACTCCCCTGCATCGTATCCAGTTTTCGCAAAAAGTCATTCAATACTCACTGGATCAAAAGTTAGTGCAGGTACAGAATACGGGTCACGGTTTTTTGTTATCGGTCATCGAGCGTAACTAAATTTAGGAGTAATTAATCATGTCTCTTCCAAATCTGTATACGTTAGTTGATGCGGCAAAGTTTATCCTTAGCGAGATTGCCAAACATCCCGATTTTATCACACTTGAGTATTACCCAGACCTCACAATTGGGGATGCCCAAACTGCACTTTCTTACTTAAAGCATGAGTTAGAAGATAATCAACAGTCTTCGATTGTGCCGGAAACTTCGGTTTAAAAAAGAGCCTTCGCCTGAAGAGTGCTTTTATTCAGGCGATTGCCTATGGCTTAAAGCTACATTTCGCTAGAGAAATTTCATTATTGCACACTGCATACATTTTAGAGGTCAGCATGGTTACTGAAATCAAATTAGGTTTACGCCAGCCACCAGAACCCATTTATCTATACGTCAAGAATGCTGAATTAGGTGGGGAATCTTACTTGTGGTATCACTACGACATTGAAAAAGAAAAAACCATTCCTGTACACCAAAAGGGGTTAACTGGTTATTTATTAGAACTGCGATTGACAACAAAGGAATTTAAAGGGAAAGACAACGTTAAATTAGATATTGTTGTTAGAGCCGATGAGATTTATATCATCAGAACTGGGATAGAAACTAATTTTGCTAAAACATTTCTCCTTTCTGCTTCCCTTATCCAAAACTTTGAAAATCCTCTAATCATTGCTGTTACTGCTGGCGAAGAGAATACAGTTTTCTGTCGGCTTTATAATGCAGAAACTAAAACTAAGATTTATAGAGAATGGAACAAAGATGCTGATTGGGTAACAATCATTCACGAGATTCAATCACGTTTAACAGACACTTGCATACAACCAGCAGCACATCCTCAAGACTTGCGGATAAAACAGATTCGCACTTTGTTAGATTATCCTCTTGATTTAGTCAAAGAATACTTGCAATTTCAAGATGCGAATAGCCCCAGTCAATTGCACATTAGCAAAGTTGACGAACTAGTGAGAACGATGTGTTTAGCTTGGGCTGCTGATAAATGTGAACATCCCAATCATGCGAAATCTTCGTATCAAAAGCAAGTTGTTGATGCAGTTGCTAACGGTGCTGATGAATTGGCAGCAGTTAGCGCATGGATGCAACAGTTACTAGAAGCAAAAACCGAAGCTGCTTAAAAGAGTCATAAGTCAGGATTCAGTTGGATTCTGGCTTATTTTTACATCCATTAACTACAGACTATTACACCATGAAAGTCATCGTTACAGTAATCGAAAAAATCAGCAGTGAAGCTCACATTGATATACCTGATGGACTGTCGGAGTCGGCAATCAAGCAGCACATTATTGACCTTTATAACAGTGGTGAGATGCAGTTTGACATGAATATTTATCAAGCAGACTTTGAATCTATCAGCGCTCGAATTATCAAATCAGAACTTTCTACAAATCACATCAATATATGACAATTGCAACAGAATTGACTACTACAACAGAAGGTAATTCACCTCGCCAACACAAGCGCTTGTATACGAGCCAAAAACGCAACAAAAGACCACATTTGGTTGCCAAGTATGGGATGCAGTGTTTTTGGTGTAGTTGTGAATTGACTAATGAAACACTGACTATTGACCATTACATTCCATTATCGCGGGGTGGAAGCAACAAGATTAAAAATTTGAGATTAGCTTGTTTCGATTGTAATCAAGAACGGGGAAATACATTACCAGAATCAGTCAATTAATGAAATATTGAAAGTTTAAACATGAATACCAAATGGACTGACGAAGAAACTGAAATTGTTGAAGAGATTGCTTGTCTCTACACTGTTAAACAAATCGCTTTCAGGCTGAAAGGACGAGGATACACACGCTCAATTGCAGCTATTCAAAAGAAACTACGCTCTTTGGGTTACTCGGCACGTCCAATTCTTGATAACTACAACTGTTGTGAAGTCGCTAGGGTTTTACAACTCAATTCGCATACTGTTTGGAGTTGGGTGAAAAAGGGATGGATTCGTACAAGTCGGAGTTCTGGAAGATATCACCAAATCAGAAGCAAAGACTTAAAACGATTTCTTCAAAATCCGCCCCAACGAGTTAAAAAACGCATTGCTGCCATTGATAAAGACGCTATCGAATATTTAGTGGGGTAAATATCATGAACTGTGCAATCACAACCCTCGAAAGATGTTGGTATCTCTCCCCACCTTGGGATCAACAAATCACACCAATAGAAGTCAATTTACTAGAAGGAATTTATCTGAAAACTATTAACACTATTGGTTACTGCTGTGGGGTGGAATGGAAGCAGAATTGTTGGATTTATGCAATTGCTTGTGGTTACAAAATTGTCCATGCGACAAAACATCAAATCATTGGCACTGGTCGAATACAAGTTACCAATTTAAAAAAACCTGCTTTTGTACTGGGCGATCGCGTCATGTTTCGCTTTCACGGCAACGGGACAAAGCAGCGTTTAGTTTTGGGTATTCGGCTTGTTAACGAGTCTTGGCTGTATGTGGTTGAATTGGTTTCTCCTACCTTGCTCCCAATACCAAATGCAGCCAATCGTTTCTCATTGGTCAGCGAAAAAGATTTGGTACGCGTGAATGTTTGAATCAATCAACCAATTATTTTGTTCAGTTACTACAGAAGCAATCATGTTGACACATTTTTGGCACGATTCCGAAATTAACCAGATGCCCCAAGATGGGGAAATAGGAAAGTACACCATACTCAAGGGTTATGTGAATGCAACCCAGATGTGCAAGGCTAACGGCAAGTTCTTAGCCGATTACACAAAGCTCAAGTCTACAAAGCAGTATTTGCAAGCACTTTCTAACGATATGAAGATCCTCATATCGTCGCTGGTAATAGAAATTCAGGGGCATGGCAGCGAACAAAGCACTTGGATTCATCCAGAAATCGCCGTTGATTTAGCTCGGTGGGTGTCTGTCGAGTTCCGCATCTGGGCCAATAGAACCCTAACAAAAATAATGATGGGTCAAGAATCTGTACAGCAGCAATCCATGACTCAGGTGCAACTACTCGCTGCTCTAGCGCAACAGATGGCCGAGCAAGAACAGCGTTTACTCGCACAACAACAGCAACAAACTGAAGTACTTGCAAGGCTCAAAGCAGTTGAAATTGAACAAGACAGGTTTAACACTCCATGCGGACATAAGTATAGTATTGTCGGTTTTGCTACTCTCCAAGGATTAGAAATATCAGTTAAAGAAGCGAGTGCTAAGGGAAGAAAAGCAAGCGCCTTGTGTCGAAAACAGGGTATCGGAATTGAACGCATAAATGACCCAAGATTCGGGCGAGTTGGGTTGTATCCCGAAAGTATCTTGATTCAAGTCTTCGCTACTAATTCCATTCTTAAAGCAACCATTTAATACGGGTAAGACTGACTTGAAGCGACAGAACCACATTTATAAATCTGGTCAAAAAGTAAAAAGCAACCGTACACAAAAGCGCCACGATCGCAGGAGGAAAATAGGTTATTTAACTATTCACGATTACTACCAAAATTCCGCATTCTTTTCAAAACTTAAGAAAACTCACCAAATACATGATTGAAATGCTCTCAACATCAAGACAGGTGAAAAAGTAAAGAGCGATCGCATCTGTTAATGAGATCGCTGTCCGATTGTCTCGTCTCAGTGATGAGTGCCAAATGTATCCTATCAGTTCTCGGTTTCACTACTCAAGCACCACATAACATTAGCCCTCACATCTCATCAACCCATTTAAAATATGCAACAACTCAATTTGTTTCCCGAATCTTCACCAGATCTACCAGTCACTTACTATCCCGATTTCTTGAGTCTTGAACAAGCCAACGAACTCTATCAGCACTGCCTACACCTGCAATGGCGACAAAATCAAATCAAGATGGTGGGAAAAATTATCCCTGTACCTCGATTGGAGTGTCTGTACGGTGATGCAGGCTGTAACTATCTTTACTCCAACAGTGTGTTTTTGAAACCCCTGACTTGGACAGACACTCTGGCCAACTTGCGCGATCGCATCACTGCATTGACTGGCTATCAGTTCCGCATAGTCATCGGCAATCAGTACCGCACAGGTATGGATTCGATAGGGTGGCATTCAGATAATGAGGAATCAATGGGACTTAATCCAGCCATCGCATCAGTCAGCCTGGGGTCTGTCCGCAAGTTTCAGATTAAACCTAGAGATGGTAGGAGTACTGACTTTTGGCTAGAACACGGGAGTCTGCTTGTGATGCACCCTGGTTGTCAGTCTGCACATCTGCACCAAGTTCCCAAAACTAAGAAAGTGGTTAGGACACGTATTAATTTGACTTTTCGACCGCACATAGGAGCTAGAAAATAGCGACGACTGATTGATGGTTTTGTAAGCAGCACCAATACGAAAACATTCTCAAAGCGGCATTACCCATAGTGCCGCGACTTTTCCATGCGTCAAAATATTAGGGGGAATATGCCTGCAATCACAGATAATAACAACAACGATTTAGCACAAAACCATTACCAGGAATGGGTTATCGGTTCAGCCGTTGACCCTACCCTCACTGCACTAAATGTCCTTTCTCTAAGTGGCAATGAAGTATACGAGTATTTGTTGTATGCCCTACCACAGACTGCTAGACGAAACGACGGGCGGCTAAGAGAAGGAAATTTAAGACGATACGCTCACATTAATAGTGCATGGTGGGCAAGTGGACTCGACCCTCATAACGATTGGCTGCCAATGGATTGGGGACGAATGAAACCAGATTCCCCGCGCTTGGAATGGGACAACGAAGCCCAACAGTACACCGAAAAGCCCATCAAGTACGAATCCCCACCGAAAACCCCCAACCGTGTCACTTATCTGCGAGTGCCGCTGCACATTTGGAAACTGGTAGCCTTGCGGTATGATCTGCCGATGCCGGAGCAAATCACGATCACCGAATCAGGTGAAGCGTTAGGGTTTTGGGCTTGGGTGATGGCACACCCCCAAATCCCCGTTATCCTTACCGAAGGCGAAAAGAAAGCAGGTTGTTTACTGTCATTTGGTTTTGTAGCGATCGCTCTGCCTGGAATTTGGAACGGACGCGTTGGCAAGGAAGATTTAGAACGTCTCCACCCTGATTTAGTCCCATTAGCGCAAAAGGGACGCAAATATACCATTCTTTTTGATTACGAAACCAAGGACAAAACCAAACAGCAGGTTTATCAAGCTACCCGCCGCACTTGTCAAGCTATTATCCAACAAGGTTGTGTTTGTGAAGTAGCGTTATTGCCTGGCCCAGAGAAAGGAATTGATGATTGGGTGGTGGCATTGGGAAAGAAGGCGGACAAGGCAGTAACAGCAATGATTGCTGATGCTCTGACTCTAAATGAATACCAGCAGAGATTTTTCATCAATCGTGTCAGGGGATTGCGTAAGTTCAAGCCCAATGTCACAGTCAATACTCGTTACCTTTCCCAAGCAATCCACTCCTTACCCCAATCTGGATTGGTTGGTTTGGCTTCTGATATGGGAACTGGTAAGACTGAGATTCTGGCGATCATCAGAAGAGATAGCCCAGACTTAAGCTTTTTGAACAACGGGCATCGCGTTAACTTGCTGAAAAATCTTAGCGATCGCCTGCAAACTGCCATGTACTCTGCGATTTCTTGCGGTGACTGGGCAAAAGCCAAAGCACTGAGTATTACAGTTGACTCACTGTATAAAATGGCGAGTGATTTACAGGCTTATGATGTTTTGTTCATTGATGAAGCTTGCCAATATCTGGCTCACTTGCTCAAGTCCAAAACCTGCAAAGAACACCGGGGGGATATTCTAGAGGTTTTGGAGTATCTGGTTTACAATGCCAAGC